>JAJCXU010000110.1 GCA_029263275.1 Ilumatobacter sp. | reverse complement strand
TCTCAGCGCCGGCCAAAGTATTCGGCACCGTCCTCGCTGGTGTCGTTCTTGTCCGCTTCGGTGTCGAGATGTTCGCGTTCCGTCTGCCGTTCTACGAAGGCGCGATCTTCCTCGACGAGTCGCTCAGCCCGCTGGTGACTGTCCTCTGGCTGGTCGGGATGAGTCAAGCGATCAACCTCGTCGATGGCCTTGACGGGCTCGCGGCGGGCATCGTCGGCATCGGTGCGGTCGCGTTCTTCTTGTACAGCGAGCGGCTGACCGAACTCGATCTGCTTGACACCGCCAACGTCGGACCGCTCTTCGCCGTCGTCGCGGCGGGCATCTGCTTCGGGTTTCTGCCGCACAACTTCAACCCGGCGCGCATCTTCATGGGTGACGGTGGTGCGCTACTGCTCGGCCTGCTGATGGCAGTGTCGACCAGCGTGGTCGGCGGCCGCGTCGAAGTGGGTCAGGAATCCGTTGGTACCACGTACTTCTTCCTCGCGCCGTTGGCCATCCCGCTGCTCATCTTGGGGGTTCCGATCTTCGACACCCTGTTCGCGATCGTTCGTCGTGCAACAAGCGGCCAGGGTTTGGCCTCTGCCGACAAGGGGCATCTGCATCACCGCTTGATGGAGATGGGCCACGGCCACCGACGCAGCGTCGTCATCTTGTGGGCGTGGACTGCACTGCTCAGCGCGTTCGTGCTCTACCCGACACTGACCGATCAGAACCCGACGTACTTGCCGTTCGGTATCGCGGTGATCGGCATTGTCTTGTACACGGTGCTGCACCCGAGTGTGCGGGCCCGTCGCCGTGAGAACGGCACGCCCCCGCAGGGCGCCGAGCGGCCGGCCGCCGAGGAACTGCCCGAGCCGGAGCAACTCCAACTTGACGTCACGGGCGAGAACTTTCGCACACAGTTGCCGTCGGGGGAGCGCGACCACTAGGTTGTGCATGCATTCACAAGCTCCGATTCGCTCCGAATCCGCAGCTCCGCCGTGAACAGCATTCCTTTTGGATCAACCGGATCAATGAAGCTCCTCCCCATCAACACGCAGAAGCGCGTGAACACCGAGGATTCCCTCGGCCACGGCATGGACGCCGTGATCATGTTGGCGCTCTTCTTGCTCGCGGGTTTTGGTCTCGATCGGCTCTTCGGCACGATGCCGGTGTTCATGATCGCGATGACCGTGCTCGGCTCGGTGGGTCTCTTCTTGAAGTTCAAGTACCGCTACGAAGCGCGGATGGACGAACTCGAAGCTCAGCGTCGCGGACCCGCCGCTGCTGCTGCTGTCGACCCGGAGGCTGCCGCATGAGCACCACCGCTGGCGATGCCTTCACCACGCGATTTGATGGGCCAGCCCCCGAGGTCGCGGTGTCGAACGACATCATCAAGCGTGGCCTCATCGTGGCACCGGTCCTCATCGCCATTGCAGCGGTGATCTGGGGCGGCGATGGTGCTTGGTCGAGTACGTACGCCATTGCGATCGTGCTCCTCAACTTCGCTCTGGCCGCCGCGTTGATCGCTGGCGCCGCTCGGATCTCGGTCGGATTGATGATGGGCGCAACGATGTTCGGATATCTGATTCGACTCGCTCTCATCTTTCTTGCTGTGTGGCTCGTGAAAGACGCCGGTTGGATTTCACTTCCGGCGCTCGGATCGACCATCATCGTGACGCATCTTGGTCTCCTCTTCTGGGAGATGAAGTACGTCGCACTCTCGCTCTCACAACCGGGTCTCAAATCTGATGCCCCTCAGTTGAGTCGCGAACAGACAATCTGACCTATCCTCCCTCCCGCTGATCACCCATCCGCTGAACCCCCACGACTGAAACGGAAATCAACGTGCTCGCTGAACGTGGCCTCGTCTTCCCTCCCATCAACGAAATTCTTCGCTGGCAGGACATCTTCCCGTCCTTCAACAAGGTTGCACTCATCGCCGTCGCTTCGGCGTTGATTGGCATGGTGCTGTTCCTGCTCGCTTCGCGTGCCGATGCGAAGAAGGCGCCGACCGGTGCCCGCAACCTGGCTGAAACCACGGTGGAGTTCATCGAAGAGGGCATCGTGATGCAGACCCTCGGCAAGCAGGGCTTGGGTTGGACGCCGTTCCTCCTCAGTCTCTTCATCTTCATCTTCCTCTGCAACATTCCCGGCGTCATCCCGGTGCTGCAGATGCCCGCCACGGCTCGCATGGCCATCCCGCTGGCGCTGTCGCTGCTCGTCTGGGTGCTGTTCATCGGTACCGGCCTCAAGCATCAGGGCGCCAGCTACTTCACCCATCTCCTGTGGCCGCCCGGAGTCCCGACGCCCCTCAAGCCGCTCGTGGGCGGCATCGAGTTCGTCTCGACGATCTTCATCACACCGTTCAGCCTCACCGTCCGTTTGATGGCGAACATGATGGCGGGTCACATCCTGCTCGTCACGTTCGGTCTGCTGACCGAAGCACTGGTGACTGCAGAAACGAAGCAGGCACTGCTGATCCCGACGGGCATCCTGCCGTTCTTCATGTTGATCTTCTTGACCGGCTTCGAAATCCTCGTCGCCTTCTTGCAGGCCTACATCTTCACCATTCTCGCCGCCGTCTACTTCAGCAACTCCACCGCCGGTCACGGCGAAGAACACTGATCATTCGTGATCGACTGATCTACCCCTAGATCTCCCACTCATCTCAGAAAGCACACAGGAGAAAACACCATCATGGAAGCACTCAGCGCACTCGTCGCAGCCGAAGAAGCAGCAGGCGGATTCGACCCCGAGGCGAAGAACATCGCAGCCGCAACCAATGCCGGTCTGGCCTATGGCCTCGCCGCCATCGGCCCGGGCATTGGCATCGTCTACCTCGTCGGCAAGTCCGTCGAGGCAATGGCTCGTCAGCCCGAAGCAGCCGGCATGGTGCGTACCACCATGTTCCTCGGCATCGCCTTCACCGAAGCCCTGGCCCTCATCGGCTTCGTGGTCTTCATCCTGGTGAAGTTCGC
The DNA here is from genome assembly GCA_029263275.1 of Ilumatobacter sp. Lineage (GTDB taxonomy): Bacteria > Actinomycetota > Acidimicrobiia > Acidimicrobiales > Ilumatobacteraceae > Ilumatobacter_A. Next base: position 859 of record JAJCXU010000110.1, on the reverse strand, counting down.
CTGAGCGAACTCCCCAGCTACTCGGTCCAATTCATTCATCAACGCAAGGAGTCGACGTGCTGACAGCAGTCGTCACAACTTCGCACACCGGAGGGGTCGTTCAGGTCAACCTGATCGAGTCCGAAACGTGTGAGCGCACCGATCTCGACGGCAACCCAGAGGGAGCCGTCGGGACCGACCAGTGCCCCGAACTCATTCCGATCGCCCCCGAGGTCAAAGAGATCATTTGGGGATTCGGTTCGTTCGTGGTGCTCGCCATCGTGTTGCGCTACGTCCTGTTCCCGAAGGTTCGGGCCGGCATGACCGCGCGCTACGACAGCATCCAAGGCGACTTCGAGAAGGCCGAGACGCTCACCGCGTCCGCCCGGGCCGAAGTTGCCGAATACGACGCCCAGGTCGCTTCGGTTCGCGCCGACGCCCAGGGCCGTGTGGATGCTGCTCGGGCCACGCTCGAAGGTGAGCGCAACGAACAGCTCACCGCCGTGAACGCTCGCATCGCCGAAAAGCGTGCAGCTGCGACGGCTGAGGTCGAAGCAGCTCGCCAGGCAGCGAGTTCACAGGTCGCTGCTGCGGTCTCTGACGTTGCTGCCCGAGCCGGTGAACTGGCCGCAGGCAAGGCGCCGAGTGCTGACGTCGTGTCCGCCGCAGTCAACGAGGCAATGGGGGCAAACGCATGAGCCTGCTCGCCGCAGTCAACGCATTCATCGCAGCCGAATCCGTCCCGAACGACGGTGTCGGCTCGACCTCACTGAACCCGATCCTGCCGCCCACGGGCGAAATGATCATCGGTTCGCTGGCCTCGCTGATCGTGTTCGGCGCGCTCTACAAGTTCGCCGGTCCGGTGATCAAGAAGAGCTTC
>JAJCXU010000109.1 GCA_029263275.1 Ilumatobacter sp. | reverse complement strand
ACGATCGGCTGTTCCGCCGACTCGACCTCGCGGGCGTGGCCCGCCGCGACTTCGACCTGCTCGCACCCGACACCCAGGCCATGTGTCGCGCCTACGCGCGTGGCGTCAATCGCTGGCTTGACGCGAACTCCGAGCAGCTTCCGCCCGAGTTCGAGCACCACCCCGAACCTCCGGAGCCGTGGGCTGCCTGGCACTGCATCGCCGTCTACAAGGTCCGCCACTTCTTCATGGGGACCATCAACCGCAAGATCTTCAGGGCATGGGTCGCGGCCACCGCAAACGTCGACCGGGCAGCCGATATCGCCGTCGCGATGGCCGGCCCCCTGGACCGGAACACCGCAATGGTGCTCGGCGTCGAGCCGGCACTCGACCTCGACGCGGGTGTGCTCGACGTGCTCGCTCATGTCGGCGACGACTTGACCGGCATCGTCGGCCACGAAGTCGAAGGCGGCTCGAACTCCTGGGCCGTGGCCGGCAGTCGAACCAGGTCGGGGACGCCGTTGCTCGCCGGCGACCCGCACCGGGGCATTGAGTTTCCCAACGTCTATCACCAGTGCCACATCCGCTGTGATGAGTTCGACGCCATCGGGCTCGGCTTCCCTGGCGTGCCCGGCTTCGCCCACTTCGGCCACAACGATTCGGTGGCGTGGTGCATCACGCACGGCATGGCCGACGACACCGACCTCTTCGTGCACCGCGACCTCACCGGCACACACAAACGCGTCGAGCCCGATCGCATCGAGACCATTCATGTCGCCGGACAGGAGCCCGAGACGGTGCGCTGCTACGACACCGATGCGGGCCCGATCGTGTTCGGTGACCCCGACGTGGGGCCAGCGGTCTCGCTGCGCTGGACCGGCATCTCGTTCGGCGCCACGGAGTCGTCGGCTGTCAGCGACACCACACTCGATGCGATGCCGGCGATGTTGCGGGCCACCGACGGAGCATCGTTCCGACAAGCGATTCGCCCGTGGGTCATCCCCGTCAACAATGTGCTGACCGCCGACACCGATGGCCACATCACCTTCCATCTGCGGGGACGGTTGGTTGAGCGTTCTGCTCAGAACCGGTGGTTCCCGGTGCCCGCTGATGTGGACTTCGCCTGGGGCGCCGACGTCGACTTCGACGAACTGCATCACGTGCGCGACCCCGACCGTGGCTTCCTGGCCACAGCCAACAGCAGGATCTCCGACGGCGGGCCCTACGTGTCGGTCGACTACGGCGACCCCGCCCGCTACAACCGACTGCTCCAACTGCTCGACGGCCGAACCGATCTGGATCACGACGACATGACGGGGATGCACAACGACGTTCGGTCACTCGTGGCGCCCGACTTCCTGCGTCTGCTCGCCGGAGCGCCAGGGATCGAGGATGACCCCTCGTGGCCACTGCTCGCCGACTGGGACTGCGAGGTGTCCCGAACCTCGATCGCGGCCTCGTTGTACGAGTCGATGTTGATCGAGCTGACCGACGTGGTCGGCGAACAACTCGGCCTGGGCAAAGTCGCCGGATCGATGACCGAGCAGGGCTGGCCCGACGTCGCAACCTCGCGTCTCTGGTTGCACCAAGGTGCGATCAACCTGGTCCGATTCCCCACCGAAGCCTCCGCCGCGGCCATTGGGGAAGCGGGACCGCTCGTGCTCGAGGCGCTGCGCCGTGGCCGCGGCCGCCTCATTGCTGCCCACGGCACGGACCCGGCCGATTGGGCGTGGGGACAGATCCACCGGATCTTCTCGCCACACCCCCTCGCAGCAGCACTTCCCGCAGCGCAGGACTTGGCCCCCACGCTCGATTCGGTGCCCGGCGATTCCCACACGATTCGGTGCGCGTCGCTGCATCCCTCGGTCGGGCTCGACGCCGCTGCATCGTCGGTCGCCCGGTACTGCTTCGACCCTGGCGACTGGGATGCCAGCGGCTGGGTCGTTCCCCACGGTGTGTCGGGGGTGCCAGGCAGCGGCCACGACAACGACCAGCGCGACACCTGGCTGGAAGGCACCCTCGTGCAAATGACCTACAGCCCCGAAGCCGTGGCTGCGGTTGCGGTCACCACGGTCGTGCTCGACGGACTCCTTCCCTGAGCTCACTCGGATGGTTGTCGCAACGACATGCCAACACGGACGTCGCCTGACAACGATGGCCGGTCACCCCTATGACGACCGACCCATCGCGCCGTTTGACGACCGGCCCGGGTCATCCGACGGGCGTCGGGTGACGTTCTCCATCGCTCGGCGCTGACCAGCTTTCGGGTGCCTGCGGTATTGGCGGTGCCTGCGGAGTCGGACTGGATGAAGGACGGCCCGAGTCGTGTTCTGACGACCGGCGGCCACGGAGTCCGACGACGATCATCACCACACCGGCGGCCATAATGACGCCGCCGGTCACGAGCAGAAAGATGGCGAACGGCGTCACGAGGTCGGACTTGGCACCGACCTCGACATCGGCAGCGACGACCGGCGAGCCATCGGTGTTCATCACGACAACCGACCAGCGGCCACCGCGCGCGGTCCACGTCAGCTCTTGCTCACCTGGACCTGACGCAGATACCGCCCAGAAGTCCTGATCGTTCGGCGGATCGATCGAGCTGTTCCCCGTGACCTCCCGATAAGTCGGCGTGCGGTCATCAAGCTGAACGACCTCGGAGAACGACGTCGCGGTGAGGTATCGCTCGACATCAGCAGATCGCGCGATCCCGACGAAGACGTCGTCGCTCGCGGCGGCTCCGTCGACCCGCAGCCGCAGATCGAGATCGAGCCAGTC
>JAJCXU010000108.1 GCA_029263275.1 Ilumatobacter sp. | reverse complement strand
ACGCCGCCCGTGAGCACGAGCAACATCGGCCCGACGATCTTCGGATCGGCGCCCGCAGCAGTGCCGCGCTGACCGATCGCGAACACCTCGACGACCAGGATCGTGGCGATGGCCACGACGAGGATCAGCGCGGCGAAGAGGTCAGCGACCAGCACGATGCCGAGGTCGGGGCTCCACCCGCCCATGCGCACGACCACGGCTCCGTCGCGCCGGACGTTGATCAGCAACGCAATGGCAGCCAGCGTGGTCCCGGTGAGGCCGGTCAACGTGATGGCGTCGCGAAGCCGGGGTCGGTTCGGCACGGCCAGGCCAAGTCCGGCCGCCAACAGCGGGCCGATCACCGCGAGTGTGACGAGCGCATTCATGTCGTCAGCTCGTCATCGGTCGATGCCGCGACGGCCTCACCGTCGGCGATTGCCGCGATTCGTCGATCCTCGATATCGTCCTCGACGAGATCGTCGCCGGTCAACACTTGCTGGCGTCGGGCAAGCGCCAGCACGAACAGCGTGAGACCGAACGAGATGACGATCGCGGTGAGCGAGAACGCCTGTGGCAGCGGATCGGACAGGCGCTCGTCGTATGTTCCGGCGAGGGGCGGAGCACCAGCCCGACCACCGGAAGCCAGCAATGCGAGCACCGCGGCGTGACCGAGCAGCGCGAAGCCCAGCACGATGCGGCTGAGTGAGCGCGATGTGATGAGGAAGACTCCGGCGCCCACCAGCGCCGTGACGGCAACGATCAGTGCGGCACTCATTCGTCACGTCCTTGAGGTCCAGCGAGTTGCTCTGCACCGAAACCTTCGAGCAACGCGACCACCAAGCCGACGACGATCGCGGTGACGCCGAGATCAAAGAGGAGTGCCGTGCCACTCTTGACCTTGCCGAGCAGCGGCAGCGTGGTCTCGACCTCGAACTGATCGAGGGCGACATCGCCCCACACCATCGGGAGCAACGCGACCACGGCGGCGATGATGCCTCCCGCCGCGAGCGTGGGGACAGGACGGAGCGGCTGCGACAGGCCGGCAACGGTCCGCAACACCAGCACGGCGCCGAGCAGCAGCCCTGCCGCGAAGCCCCCGCCTGGACGGTTGTGGCCCGCGAAGAACGCGAACACCGCAAACACCAGAGCGAGCGTTGTGGCGGCGCGCACGCCGAGCTGCACAATCGGAGAACGCCGCGCAATCATGTCGACACCACCAACACGTCGGATTCCGGTTGAACGAGATCCGGTTCGGCATCCGGCTCGAACTCCGGGCCCTCGTCGGGCCGGGTACGCGTGAGCGCCAGAATCCCGACCGCGACGACAACGAGCACGATGACTTCACCGAGGGTGTCGAGTGCACGAACGTCGGTCAGCACCACGTTGACGATGTTCTTGCCCCCGCCCTCGTCAACGGCTTCTTCGGTCAACCGATGAGTGACCGAGTTCGCCGGCGGCGACATGCCAAGCCGACCAGAGCTGGCGACCAGCGCGACGGCCGTGGCACCGGCAGCCAGCGCGGACACGGCGAGGCGCGACGACAACCACAGCCCGCCGATCCGCGGAAACGTCGTGGTGAGGCGGCCGAGGCCGACGACGAATCCGACCACAACGACCGTCTCGACCAGCAGCTGCGTCAGCACGAGGTCGGGCGCCCCATGTGCGACGAACAGCCCCGTGACTGCGAATCCGATGGCGCCGAGCACCAAGGCCGCGCCGAGGCGCGTCCGAACACGCGTTGCGGCAATGGCCGCGGCAGCGACAAACACGGCGAGCACACCTTGGCCGAGGTTGTCCCAGCCGTACACCGGGCCGAGATCGAACGACCAGAGGAACGGTGAGGCGGCCAGGGCGGCAGTCCCGACGATCGTGAGGACGTAGCCCGGCAGTGAGCCGTGCTGCACTCGGGCGGCAACGATGCGCGCGAGCACGACGACCTGGTCGATGGCGGTGTCGACGCCGTCCGCTCCCAGGGTCCGCGGAGCCGGGCCGGTCAACCGGGCGGCAAGCGCCGTTCCGACAACGGCGCCGACGAGCACGATGCCGACAGAGATGAGGAAGGCGTCGGTGAGGCCGGGCCAGCGCAACAGCGAGTAGACCTCGGCCTTCGAGTCGAGCACGACCGATGCGCCGCGGACGATGCCGGTGACCCAACCGAGGGCAGCGAAACCGCCAAGGGTCGCGAGGGCGAGAACGACTGACGGCGCGGCCATCATCGGGCGGGCCGGTGCGACCGCGGTCGAGTGACCGGCCGAGTGGTCTGTCGATGGACCGAAGACGCCGAGCACGAAGCGCGTCGTATAGGCAACGGTGAGGATCGATCCGCCGATGATGATGGCGAGCATCACCGCTCGTTCGCCACCCTGGAGCCCCAACGCTGCTTCGACGGCTGCCTCCTTCGCCGGGAACCCGAGCAGTGGCGGCACGCCAGCCATCGATGCCGACGCGATGACGGTGACCACGAAGGCAACAGGCATGGAACGGCGCAGCCCGTGGAGTTCGTTGATGTCGCGCGTCCCCGTCCGGACGTCGATCTCACCGACGACCATGAAGAGCGCCGCCTTGAACAATGCGTGCGCCACGACGATCGCCACAGCGGCAAACGTGGCCTTGGCCGACCCAATCGACAGCAGGGCGATCATCAACCCCAGCTGAGACACCGTGCCCCAGGCCATGATCAGCTTCGCGTCGACTTGGCGTAGGGCACCGACCGCACCCCAGATCATCGAGGTGGCACCAAACGCCACGCCGAGCGGCGTCCACACACCGGTCTCGCCCAAGGCCGGCGAGGCAACCGCCACGAGTACGACACCCGCCTTCACCATCGTGGCCGAGTGCAGGTACGCGCTGACTGGCGTCGGTGCTGCCATCGCTCCAGGGAGCCAGACATGAAACGGCACCTGAGCTGACTTCGTGGCAGCAGCGACGAGGATCAGAACAGCGGCTGCTGTTGCCCAGCCCCCGCTGACCGATTCGAGTTCACTCAATCGAGCGCCGGGCGCGACGTCGAGGAGCGCCACGAATCCGGCCAGCAGTGCGAGTCCGCCGGAGGCCGTGATGACCAGCGCCCGGCGTGCGGCGATCCGTGCACCTGCGTCGGTTCGCTTGTGTCCGACGAGCAGGAACGACGTGATCGACGTCAATTCCCAGAACACGAACAGAGTCCAGGCAGTGTCCGCCACGACCAGACCGGCCATCGCCGTGGAGAAGGCGAGCAACGTGGCGGCGAATCGCCCGACGCCGACGGTTCCCGCGGCGAAGTAGCCCGCCGCGTAGACGCAGATGAGGACCCCGATGCCGGACACGAGGAGCAATAGCAGCGAGGTGAAGGCATCCAGCCGCACGGCCATCGTGAGGTCGAGACCTTCAACCCATTGATATGTGTCGACGACACGACGTCGAGTGATCGTGGCCTCAAGGGCCACCGCTGCCGACACCGACATCGGCGCACCGGCGACCGCAAACGACCATCGCCCGAGGCGATCACCCACGGCCATCAGCGCCGCGCTGGCCGCCAGGTGGAAGAGGAGCAGCCAGATCACTTCGACCGGATATTACCTACGTTTCAACTTAAATACAACAATAGACCTTTTCTACTGTGTATGTAGTTTCCAACCTTTACGCGCCGGCCCGGCCACGAACCGACCGAACGGTCAGCACATCGGTCGAACCCGCCAGGCGGTTCTGACGAGCTTCCTTCTCGGTCATCGCCCCAACGACGTCGTCGAGGTGGCCGAACTGCAGATCGTCGACGGTCCACGTCGATCCGTCGTACTCGATCTCACCAGCACCCGCGGCGACCAGGTTCTTGACCCAATCGGCCTGACGGGCGTAGGGCAGGACGATGACGAATCGGTCGTCGAGCTCGCGCACCACGATCGGTGTCTCGTACGCGGTGCCCGACGTGCGACCGACGTGGCGAACGATCGCCGCATACGCACCGGGCGTCCCCGCTGTCTTCATCTGATGTGGATTGAAGACACGACGGTTGATCTTGCGAATCACGCCAAGCAACGCCGGTTGCTTCGTGCGCAGCGCGATGGCGAAGAACGCGACCACCGCTGCGACGAGTACGGCAAGGGTGCCGACGATGATGGCGGCGAGTCTCACACCAACACCTCGTCGCGCTGATCGCCGGTCGCCAGGTCGGCCTCGATGTCGAGCTCGATGTCGTCAACCGGTTCCATCTCCGGTGCGGGCAAGCCCGATTCACCCTCGATATCAATGGTGGGCAGCGCACGGTCGAGCCAGCTCGGGATCCACCAGTTGGCGTCACCCATCAGCTTCATCGTCGCCGGTACCAACACGATGCGAACGATCGTGGCATCGACGAAGATCGCGGTGGCCAAGCCGAGGCCCATCATCTTGATCGCCGGGTCGTCACCGAGGACGAAACCGAGGAACACCGAGATCATGATCAACGCCGCCGACGTGATGACACGTGCCGTGCTCGCGATGCCGTGGATGACCGAGGCGTCATTGTCTCCGGTTTCGAGATAGTGCTCGCGGACTCTCGAGAGCAAGAAGACTTCATAGTCCATCGACAGGCCGAAGAGCACCGCAAACATGAACATCGGAATGAACGAGATGATCGGCACGGTTGCCTCGAGGCCGATCAGACCCATCCCCCAGCCCCATTGGAACACCATCACCAACACGCCATACGCCGCGCCGATGCTGAAGAGGTTGAGGAGCGCCGCCTTCAGCGGCACGAGGATCGATCGGAACACCAACATCAACAGGATGAACGACAGCACGATGACCGCGGTGATGAAGAGCGGGAGTCGATCGGTGACGCGTTGGCCCAGGTCGGCGAGGCTCGCCGTCTGGCCACCGACGTGCGCTCGGGCCTCACTCGACTCGAGTACATCGGGGAACACGTCGCTGCGGAGACGCCGCATCGTGTCGAACGTGGCGGCGTCCTGCGGCGCAGTGGTCGGGAAGGCGACGATCGTGGCGACACCGGCTGCGGTGTTGACGTCGGGCGGGCTGATGGACGCGATTCCCGCGTCCGCTGCGATCGCGGCTGCCAACGGTTCGACCACATCGGCGTCGGCCGAGATGTCGACAGCGATGACGAGCGGGCCATTGATGCCCGGGCCGAATCCGTCGGCGACAAGGTCGTAGGCCCGACGTTCAGTTCGCGTTTCAGGCAACGCACCGTCGTCGGGGAAGCCAAGCCGCAGCGACAGCACCGGCGCGGTGAGCGCCAACAAGACAATGGTGACACCGATCGCGTACGTCCAGGCATGTTGCGCGACGTGTCGGCCCCACCGTTCCCAACCTGCGCCAACCGAGTCACCGGCGGAGTGGCCCCTGCGATGGATGCCCCACCGGTTGATCCGATGGCCCGCCAGCCCGAGGAATGCGGGCAGCAGGGTGATCGATGCCAGGACCATGATGAGCACAACGAACGAGATGGCCACGCCAGCGGCCGTCATGAACGGAATACCCGCAAACGCGAGTCCGAGAATCGCGATGACCACGGTGCCGCCTGCGAACACGACCGCCTGGCCAGCCGTCGCAACCGCACGGCCCACGGACTCCTCCACCGTCATGCCGCGGGCAAGAAACTCACGATGTCGAGTGACGAGAACCAACGC
>JAJCXU010000107.1 GCA_029263275.1 Ilumatobacter sp. | reverse complement strand
CCACTCGTTCGGCCAGCGGTGAGCCGTGCTCAGACGTTCTGCTCGTGGCATTCGTCGCGACGTCGTTCACATCCGGCACGACGTCGCCGAGCAGGTGCGCCCACCGATCCTGGCTCTGGCCCGACGCCCGCCCGATGTTCGTCACGAAGGGATCGCCGCCATCGGCCAGCTCCGTCAGGATCGCTTCGACGTCGTCGAGCGACTCGAAGCCGGTGCCCTGCGAGGTGGGGTACCGCTCGGTGCGAGTCTTCAACTCGCCTGCAGACTGCGGCCCGCGCAACATTATGATCGCCAGCACTGCCAGCTGGTCGCGGGAGAGCCCGAGCGCGTCGTCGAGGATGTGGCGATGCTTGTCGGTGCGCCCGCTGCTGTTCATCCGCGCCAGCCCCTCTTGGCGCACGAGCAGCATTGCATCGAGCACCGTCCGCTCGCTGTAGTCGACCACCGGTTCCCGGTTCGACTTCTGATTGCTTGCGTTGACGAGCGCGTTCGTCGAGAGCGGATACTGGTCCGGTGTGGTCGCCTGTTTCTCGATCAGACAGCCGAGCACTCGAATCTGTTCGGCGGTGAGCTCCATCGCCTGACCGTAGTTGCCCCCGCGGGCGATGGCATGTGGAAGTTGCGCAGTATGTGCGCAAGGTCCACACGCGTTCGACGGGCTGGCGGGTCGACGTGGGTCAGTGGTCGGTTTCGGGGAGTTTGACGTCGTCGTAGGTGTCGATGTTGCGGATCGTCGGGACGAACACGGCGAACACGGCAGCGATGGCCATCGTCGCGACGCCGCCGCCAGCAATGGCCCACGGCACGCCGATTGCGCGAGCTGCCACACCGCTCTCGAATGCACCGAGTTCGTTCGACGCTCCGATGAAGACACTCTCCACCGCCGTCACCCGTCCGAGCTGAGCGTCCGGTGTTGCCAACGGAACGAGTGTCGAACGGATGGTCATCGACACCATGTCCGCGCCCGCCGCGATGACGAGTGCGATGAAGGCGACGACGTAGTTCGTCGTCATGCCGAGTGTGATGTGGAACGCTCCGAACGTCGCCACCACGCCGAGCAACGTCGGGCCGACCCGGCGAGTCACCGGTCGGCGTGCGAGGACCAGGCCGGTCAGTCCGGCACCGATACCGGGCGCTGCGACCAGCCAGCCGTACGCAACGTCGCCGACTCCGAGACGCTCTTCGGCGATCACCGGAATGAGGGCAACGGCGCCGCCGAACAGCACGGCGAACATGTCGAGTGAGATCGCGGACAGCACGATCGGTGATCGGCGAATGAAGCTCAGCCCTTCAAACGCCAGCTTCAGCGATGGTCGATCGGTCAAGCGCGTCGGCTCTTGGGCATAGATGACGCCCAAGAGGGGAGGGATCGACGCAGCGAACAGGACTGCCACGGCGAGATATGCAAGGTCGGGTCCGACCGAATACAAGAAGCCCGCGGCGACGGGTCCCGCGATGGAGGCCAAGACACGGGTGGACGCCACCGCAGCAGCCAGGTTCGGCAGCAGTTCGCGTCGAACGACGAGCGGGGTGATTGCGTGCCGTGCCGGAATGGAGATGGCGTCGAATGTGCCGAACGCGACGGTGATGAGAAACATTGGCCAGACCGCAGCGTTCGACCCGTCCGACACGTCGCCGACGTTGCGGCTGTAGAAGAAGAACCCGATCGCACACGCCACGCGGCCGACGGTCATCAGCGCGGTGACACGCCGCCGGTCGAACCGGTCGGCCACATAGCCGCTCACGATCACCAGCAGGACCGCGGGGACGAACTGCAGGAGCCCGATGAGCCCGATGGTCAGCGCGTCGCCGGTGATGTCGAACGCCTGCTTGAACAGCACCGCGAGCATCAACGAGATGCCCGTCGTGGCGAGCGCCGTCGAGGTGAGGTAGCGGCGAACCGATGGATTCTCGAGCAGACCCGTTTCCGCGTCTGCGTTGGTCACCGGGCCAAGCTACCCGCGGCTCCTTCGAGCTGGGCTAGGGGCAGGTGGCGAACGCCTCGGTGTCAAGAACCGGGCCTGGGCCCGCGCCGAGTTGATTCGAGTATGACTTCGTGGCGCCCGTCATGGTGTCGGTCACTGTGAGATCGAATTCGACATCGGTCGTGGCGGCGGCGAAGACCCAGAATCCGTTGTTGAGCGAACAGCCGTTGAGCACCGAGACCAAGATGTTGACGTCGTGGTTGCCGAAGAAATAGAAGCGGCCGCCCGTCTCGTCTGAAGTGATTGCCGATGCGGGGCTGCCCTCGGCGTTGACGATCTCGATGCCGAAGCGGTCGCCGAGGCACAACGCCGCACTGCCTTCGCACCCCGGACCGGGTGCGGCAGCGGGAAGATCGAGCCACGTGAGCGTCCGATCGTCCGGATCGACTTCGAACACGCCGGACGCTCCGACGGCGTGGCTGGCGCCTTCCAGGACGTTGACGGGTATCTCCTCGAACGGTTCGGCATTGCGGAAGATGCCATCAGCGCCGCCGGGGTTGACCACCTGGGTGCTGACGTCGAAGGGCGGCAACGGCAGACTGCCGAAGTCGAACTGGATCAGGTGGCCGTCGTTCACCTTCACGGCATCGCCGTCGATGACACCGTCCTCGAGGTCTTGTTGCATACCGTCGCAACCACCTTCACCTCGAGTCGCATAGGCGTGGAGGTCGACTCCGTCGATCTGTAGGAGTTCGAAGGTTTCGGGGTTGAAGAACGACGTGCCGTGGCAACCATCAGGGATTGGTCCACCAACACTTTCGACGATGACGCCGCCGCTGCCCGAGTACACCGACCAGACGAGCGTGGGCACATCAACAGAAACGGCGGAGAAGTCGAGCTGGGCACCGGGCAGCGGTGCCAGACCCACGACGTTCAGGGGAGTTGGTGGCTCAGTCGTGGTGGTGATTTCGGGCTCGGGCTCGGGCTCGGGCGCGGTGGTCGGCTCGGGCGCGGGTTCTTCGGCCGGCGGTTGGGTGTCAGCAGGTTCGGTCGGGGCCGGTTCAGTCTCTGTAGGCGGTGCCTCCGTGACCGGAGTTGCTTCGGTCGACACGGGGCCGCCGCTGTCACCGTCGCTGCTTCCGCATGCGGCCGCAACAGTGACCATGCATGTAGCCAAGGCCAGTACTTTCCTCATCAGACTTCCCTCCCTGATCGGCGGCTCGTGCGCCGTGTCGGCAACGGTAGTCGACTGCCGAGTGAGGAGATTCCGGGTCGGTGCGTCAGTCGCTGCGCATGGCGGTGCCGAGAATGGCGCTGGCGAGTTGCGACCAGTACAACTCCGGGATGTCGTGGCCCATCCGGCCGAACACGAGGAGATCGGCACCGGGGATGGCGACAGCGGTCGCCTCTCCACCTGAGAGCGTCACCAGCGAGTCTTCGCGGCCGTGCACGACCAGCGTCGGAACGTCGAGCGCTCCAAGCCGTTCGGTGCGATCACCGGTGGCGGCGACGGCAGCGATCTGGAATGCGGGGCCGGCTGGGTTGAAACATCGGTCGTATGCCTCGACGGCTCGGGCGCGCGCATCGGCCTCGTCGAACAGCGATCCGCCAATGATCCGTGACGTTGCCACGGTGGCCTCGATCGCGCCGTCGCGGTCGGTCGGCGGCGGCGCGAGCAATGCGCCGATCGCGCCCGGCTCAGGTTGGCCGACATCGGGGGCGCCCGTTGTCGACATGATGCTCGTCATCGACAGCACACGATCGGCGTGCTCGATCGCCATCATCTGCACGATCATTCCGCCCATCGACGCACCGACGATGTGGGCCGCCGGAATGCCGAGCGCATCGAGCAGGCCGACCGCATCGGTAGCCATCGTCGAGAGTGTGTACGGCGCCTCGACCGCCTCGCCCGCCATCGCCTTCGCGTAGAGGGCCATCACGTTGGGTGGGTCGCCAGCCGTCTTGCTCGACAAGCCGACATCGCGGTTGTCGAATCGGATCACGCGGAAGCCTCGTTCGAGCAGTTCGGAGATGAAACCTGGGCTCCACAGCGTCATCTGCGCACCGAGGCCCATCACCAGCAGGAGCGGAGGCGCATCATCGGGGCCGTAGCTCTCGTAACAGATGTCGATGTCGTTCGCTGTGATCGTGGGCATCGCAGGATCATGCCATTCCCGGCTGAATCTCGCGAAGGCGTGTGGATCTTGCGCTCAATGTGCGCAACATCCACATGCCTTCGGCCCAGCCGAGGTCGAAGAGGTCAGGCAGTGAAGGGG
>JAJCXU010000106.1 GCA_029263275.1 Ilumatobacter sp. | reverse complement strand
GCCGCGCCGGTCACCGGCGGCGGCATGCGCGTCATGAAACGCAACGGCCAGCTCGAGCCGGTCGATCTGAACAAGATCGTCAACGCCATTGCCCGTGCGTCAGAAGGCCTGCTCGGTGTCGACCCGATGCGTGTCGCCACTCGCACCATCTCGGCACTCGCCGACGGCGCCAGCACCGGTGAGCTCGACAACCTGTCGATCCGCACGGCTGCGGGCCTCATCGTCGAAGAGCCCCACTACTCCAAGCTCGCTGCGCGCCTCCTGGCCACGGTCATCGACAAAGAAGTCCGCAACCAGAACATCCCGTGGTTCTCCGAGTCGATCAAGGTCGCTCACGAGCAGGGCATCGTCTCCGACGAAGTCCTCGCCTTCGTCGAAGCCAACGCTCCCGAACTCAACGCCGCCATCAACTCTGATCGCGACCGTCTGTTCGAGTTCTTCGGTCTCCGCACCGTTTATGACCGCTACCTGTTGCGCCATCCCGAGCGCCGTGACGTCATCGAGACCCCGCAGTACTTCATGCTGCGCGTCGCCTGCGGCCTCGTTGCTGGCAGCGGCGACGCTCCCGAGCTGCCCGGCGGCGTCGAGCAGGCCGTGAAGTTCTACGACCTGATGTCGTCGCTCTCGTACCTGCCGTCCAGCCCGACCCTGTTCAACTCGGGCACCACACACAGCCAGATGTCGAGCTGCTACCTGCTCGACTCGCCCGAAGACAGCCTCGAAGGCATCTACAAGCGCTACACCGACATCGCCAAGCTGTCGAAGTTCGCTGGCGGCATCGGCGTCGCCTGGCACCGAGTGCGTGCAAAGAACAGCCTCATCCAGGGCACGAACGGCCTGTCCAACGGCATCGTCCCGTGGCTCCGCACGCTTGACTCATCCGTCGCTGCCGTCAACCAGGGCGGTCGCCGCAAGGGTGCCGCATGCGTCTACCTCGAGTCGTGGCACGCCGACGTCGAAGACTTCCTCGAACTGCGCGACAACACCGGCGACCACGCTCGCCGTACGCACAACCTCAACATCGCCAACTGGGTCCCCGACCTGTTCATGGAGCGTGTCGAGAAGGACTGGCAGTGGAGCCTGTTCGATCCGAAGAAGGTCCCCGACCTCACCGATAAGTTCGGCGAAGACTTCGAGCGGGCCTACACCGCAGCCGAAGAAGCAGGCCTCTACGAGAAGCAGGTCCCGGCCCGCACGCTCTACTCGAAGATGATGCGCACGCTCGCCCAGACCGGCAACGGCTGGATGACCTTCAAGGACGCATCGAACGAGAAGTGCAACCAGACCGGTGCCACCAACGACGACGGCAGCCCCCGCGTCGTGCACCTCTCCAACCTTTGCACCGAGATCCTCGAAGTCACCGACCAAGACAACACCGCGGTCTGCAACCTCGGCTCGCTCAACCTCGGCTCGTTCGTCGGTACCGACGGCGAATTCGACTTCGCCGGTCTCGGCCGTGTGGTCCGCCAGGTCGTGCCGTTCCTCGACCGGGTCATCGACATCAACTACTACCCGACGCCCGAAGCTGCTCACTCGAACAACAAGTGGCGCCCGGTCGGCCTCGGCATGATGGGCCTGCAGGACGTCTTCTTCAAGAAGGGCCTCCCGTTCGACTCGGCTGCAGCCAAGGAGCTGAGCCGCACCATCAGTGCGCACATCTACTTCCACGCACTGTGGGCCTCCACCGAACTCGCTGAGACCAGTGGTGCGCACGAAGCCTTCGACGGCACCCGTGCCGCCGCCGGCAACCTGCAGTTCGACCTGTGGGGCGTGCAGCCGCCGTCCAACCTCGACTGGGACGCCCTGCGTTCACGAGTTGCCGACATCGGGCTGCGCAACAGCCTCCTCATCGCCATCGCTCCCACGGCAACGATCGCCTCGATCGCTGGTTGCTACGAGTGCATCGAACCACAGGTGTCCAACCTGTTCAAGCGCGAGACGCTCTCGGGTGAGTTCATGCAGATCAACCGCTACCTCGTCACCGAGTTGCAGCGTCGTGGCCTGTGGGACGAAGCGATGATCAACGAGATCAAGCAGGCCGAAGGCTCGGTGCAAGACGTCGATCGCATCCCGGTCGAACTCCGTGAGGTGTACCGCACCGCCTGGGAGATCCCGCAGCGTCAGCTCATCGACATGGGCGCCGATCGTGGCGCCTTCATCGACCAGAGCCAGTCGCTCAACCTCTTCATGGAGACGCCGACCATCGGCAAGCTCTCCTCGATGTACCTGCACGCATGGAAGTCGGGTCTCAAAACCACGTACTACTTGCGCAGCCGGCCCGCCACGAAGATCAACAAGTCGACCACGGCAGCGCCCAAGTCGACCACACCGCCCAACGGCCCGACCGGTGGCGGCGCCCCCGAACCCACCAAGACGTTCACTGATGAGGAAGCACTCGCATGCAGCCTCGAGAACCCCGAATCCTGCGAGGCATGCACCTGATGGCACTCATCGACCCAATTCTCAGCGAACCACACGGCCTCATGGCCGAGGCCCCGGCCCCGGTTGTCTCCACCCGTGCCAAGCACATCCTCGACCCAGGCTTCGACCTGACGTTGCGGCCGATGCGCTACCCGGTGTTCTACGACATGTACAAGGACGCCATCAAGAACACCTGGACCGTCGACGAAATCGACTTCTCCGACGATCTCGTCGACCTCGACCGCAAGCTGATGCCGGCCGAGAAGCACATGGTCAGCCGCCTCGTCGCCTTCTTCGCGACCGGTGACTCGATTGTCTCGAACAACCTGGTGCTCAACCTCTACAGCCACATCAACAGCCCCGAGGCGCGCATGTACCTCTCGCGGCAGTTGTACGAAGAGGCGTTGCACGTCCAGTTCTATTTGACACTGCTCGACAACTACATCCCCGACATGAAAGAGCGCGAAGCCGCGTTCGCTGCTGTCGAGAACATCCCGTCAATCAAGGCCAAGGCCGACTTCTGCTTCAAGTGGATGGACCAGATCCAAGACGTCCAGGTCGTCGAGACCAAGGAGCAGCGCAAGCAGTTCCTGATGAACCTGATCTGCTTCGCCACTTGTATCGAAGGCCTCTTCTTCTTCGCCGCCTTCGCCTATGTCTACTTCCTGCGTTCGAAGGGCCTGCTCAACGGTCTTGCCGACGGCACCAACTGGGTGTTCCGCGACGAGTCGTGCCACATGAACTTCGCCCTCGAAGTGGTCAACACGGTCCGGAGCGAAGAGCCCGATCTGTTCGACGAGCAGATGGAAGCCGACATCCGCGAGATGATGCGCGACGCCGTCGAGTGCGAGTACCTCTTCGCGGCCGACGTCCTCGCCGACGGCGTTCCCGGCATGAGCCTCGGCGACACCCGCGAATACCTGCAGTACGTTGCTGACACCCGTCTCGCACTGCTCGGCTACCACGCCGAGTTCGGTTCGAAGAACCCGTTCAGCTTCATGGAACTGCAAGACGTGCAGGGCCTGTCGAACTTCTTCGAGCGCACCGTGTCGAGTTACCAAACCGGCATCGAAGGCGAAGTCGGCTTCGACGAAGAGTTCTAACCATCACACTTGGGGTCTGACCCCAAGTGTGATCGAGTCAGCGGAACTTGTCGGTGTGTTCGCCGAGGTTCGGGCCGACGTCGCGGATTGATCCGGGCGTGCGGCTGAACTTGGGGACCACGCCCAACATTGCGGTGTCGATGCCGACGCGTGACGTGAAGCGCTGCACCATCTCGCGAGCGCGGTAGTGCTCGTCGGTCAACATGTCTGCCGCCGTGTACACCCGCCCGGCCGGGACGATGTGCTCACGCAACAGATCGAGCAGGTCATCGCTGTCGATGGTCTTGGTCCAGTCGGCCACGATCCCGTCGAGCTGATGCTCGCGCTCGCCGCGGGCACCGTGCGTCGACCACTGCGGATCGTCAGCCATCTCCGGCCGGCCCATCGCAGCACACAGCCGAGCAAACACCGCATCAGCATTGCCCGCGATCAGTACCTCGGAGCCATCACGAGTTGGGTACGCATTGGCAGGCGCCACACCCTTCAATGCTCCTCCTGACCTGGTGCGGAGCACGCCGGCCACGTCGTAGTCGGCCATCGATGACTCCATCAGTGCGGCCACCGCCTCATAGATCGCCACGTCGACTTCTTGGCCCTTGCCGCTCGACTCGCGTTCGTGCAGCGCCGCCAATGTGCCGATCACGGCGAACATCGCGGCGAGTGAGTCGCCGAGGCTGACGCCGCACCGCGCGGGTGCCCGGTCGGCGTCGCCGGTGGTGTGGCGGATGCCGCCAATCGCCTCGCCGATCGAACCGAACCCGGCCTCGGACGCTCGCGGCCCGGTCTGGCCGAACCCCGACACGTGCGTGACGATCACTCCCGGATTCACCGCCGACAAGGTCGCATGATCGAGGCCGAACTTCGCGATCGTGCCGGGTCGGAAGTTCTCGAGCACCACATCGCACTCGGCCGCGAGCCGCTGCACCATCGCCAAGTCGTCAGCGTCCTTCAGGTCAGCGACGACCGACTGCTTGTTGCGTGCGATCGTTGGCCACCAGAGGCTCCCACCGTCAACGGTGACACCCCACCGACGCATTGGATCGCCGCCGTCAGCTGACTCGATCTTGATCACCTCGGCGCCATAGTCGCCGAACAGTTGCCCGGCGAATGGGCCCGCGATGAAGTTGCCGAGTTCAAGGACTCGGACGCCGGCGAGGGGGCCGTCAGTGTCTGCGCTCACAGCTCCATTGTGACGCGTCCGGCTCACCGGACCACAGGTCGGCGGTCAGCCGCAGGTATCGAAGTTGTTCTCGAGCGGTCCGACTCCAGCGGCGACGGCCCGGTCACGGAACTCAGCAAGGCCGGGCTGATCGTTCATCCAGTCGAGCTTGGCCTGCACCGCATCGGTGCCGGCGTTCAACTGGAAGACGTAGGCGCTGAACGACTCGGCGAAGTCCTCCTCCGGGCTGCTCGCGGCATAAGCGCCGAGGAAGCTGGGATTGACCGCGCATCGATCCTCGCCACCGCTGCCACTTGCCTCGACGTTCGGATCGATCTCGTCGATCAGGCCGTCGGCCCAGAACAGTTCGATCCACTGGGCCATCAGCGAGTCGGGGAGGTAGCAGCCCTCGCCGTTGTCGAACGTGGTGCAGTTGTCGGCAGACTCCGCGCTCCGGTCGATCTGAGAAGGAAGTGCGGTGAACACGTGGCTGAACTCGTGAGCGACCGTGAGCTGCGCCTCGTTCGGGTCCTCCTCGTACGACTTGACGTTGATTGACATCTGGAACAATGTGCCGTCGTCGTCGAGGGTGTTGACGAAGGCCAGGGTGACCTCTTCGGTGTCTTCCGGAGCATCAAACGCACCGAACACGCCGAGGTCGGCCAGCTGCAGTGTGGGGGTGATGACGGACAACGCTTCCCATGCAGCGGTCAACGTCGGGTTGCCCTCGCCGTAACACACGGCACCCAGCACCCCGCCGACGACGTAGTGCGCGTCGGTGAACGTCGACGAGTCGTCCTCGCCAAGGCCCTCGGCCGAGCAATCGATGTCATCGCGCGTCAACGACAGATCAACAGCCCCAGCGACTCCGGCGCCGGCACCACTGTCCGTCTCGCCCGGCGCTGCCTCGGTGTCTTCTTCGTCCGCGAACTCTTCGTCATCTTCGAACTCTTCGTCATCTTCGAACTCTTC
>JAJCXU010000105.1 GCA_029263275.1 Ilumatobacter sp. | reverse complement strand
TGGAATCCGCAGCATCGCCCGGAGTTCATCTTCCACACCGAGGTGCCACATCGTCAGCGCGCCGCCGTACCCCCGCGCCCTTGCCGCCAACAGGAGGTTCTGGCATGCCGGGTACACCGACGCGCCTTCGTACGGGCTGGCCGCTCGATACCGCTCGAGGCAGACCAGGATCACGACAGGAACCGATTCGAAGTGATCGACGAAGTGCTGCATCGAATCGGCGAAGCGACTGGGCCGGTAGCCGCGCTCGCCTTCTGTTCCGGAGCGCTTTGCGTTCCACGCGTCGCGGAACGAGTGGCCGAGGAGCGACTTGGCAGCGCTCGCGTTCGGGCCGTCGCGCAAGACCAGGAAACGGAACGGCTGACGGTTCGACCCGGACGGCGCTCTCCCGGCGTGCCACAGGATCTGGTGGAGGTCGGCATCGGCGACCGGGTCAGCGGTGTACCGGCGAATAGCCCGCGTCGTGGCCAGCGCCTCGAGCAGCCCGATGTCGTCCGAACTCACTATCTGCCGTGGAATTCGGGGTCGCGCTTCTCCATGAACGCAGCAACACCCTCCGCGAAATCCTCCGTCGAGAGCAACGGAAGGAGTTGGAGGTAGACGTGATGCACGTTCTGCTCGAACGTTTCGGTCTCGGCGGCGCGCATCATGCGCTTGATCGCACGAACGGCCAGCGGAGCGTTGCCGGCGATCTCCGCGGCGAGCGTGGTTGCAGTTGCGGCAAGGTCTGCCGCTGGGACCACGTGGTTGACGATGCCAAGTTCGAGCGCGTCAGCAGCGGTGAGTGTGCGTCCGGTGAAGGCGATCTCCGCGGCCTTCGCGTAACCGACCATTCGCGGCAGCAACCACGTGCCGCCGCTTTCCGGCACGATGCCCCGTTTGGCGAAGCCGGAGTTCAACTTCGCCGTGTCAGCCGCCAGCCTGATGTCGCAGCCCAGTGCGAGGTCGAGCCCGTACCCCGCCGCGCCGCCGTTGAGTGCGCAGATCGTCGGAGTGTCGATGTTGTGGAGCACCATCGGCGGTGTGTTGCGCATGTCGATCTCGCCGGGCGGGTTCTTCGATGTTCCGTCGGAGAGACTCCCCAGTCCGCCTTTGGGCCCCGCCATCTGAGCCTGCAGGTCGAGGCCGGCACAGAATGCTCGGCCCTCTCCGGTTAGGATGATGGCTCGAACGTCGCGATCTGCGTCGGCTTCAAGGAGCCGCTCGCTGATCTGGCGCAACATGCGCGGCGAGATGGTGTTCATCCGCTCGGGCGCATCTAGCGTCAGCGTGGCGACAAAATCGGCGACGTCGTAGCGAACTTCGGTCGGACCTTCAGGCATTGGCCGGACGATAGTGCTTGGCATTCACCCTCTACGAGGCGTAGTCTAACCAGGACCTTAGAGAGCGAGGGCAACCAGCTCGCGCCCAAACAGGGGGAGAAATAATCAACATGCAGAAATCACGCGTGACCCGCGTCGGTTCGTTGCTCGTTGGACTCACACTCGTTGCCGCTGCTTGCGGTAGCGACGACGATGAGCCCGCCGCGACTGACGCACCCGCAGAGACAGAAGCCCCAGCCGAAACCGACGCACCCGTTGAGACGGATGCTCCGGTCGAGACCGAGGCACCAGTCGAGACGGAAGCACCGGCAGAGACCGACGCACCCGTCGAGACCGACGCACCTGATGAGGGTGGCTCCGATGGCGTTCTCCGCCTGGGTGGCATCCTTCCTGAGACGGGCAACCTTGCCTTCCTCGGACCGCCGGAATTCGCCGGTGTCGAAGCAGCTATCGCGGACGTGAACGCCGCTGGTGGTGTGCTCGGCAACGACATCGAGTGGCTCCCGGGCGACTCGGGCGACAACGGTGAAGTGGCCAATGCCACGGTCGACCGCCTCCTGGCGGAAGACGTCGACGGCTTCATCGGTGCTGCAAGCTCCGGTGTGTCGCTGACCGTGATCGACAAGATCACGCAGGCTGGCAAGATTCACTTCAGCCCGGCAAACACCTCGCCGACCTTCACCGACTACGACGACAACGGCCTGTACTTCCGTACCGCACCGTCCGACGTCGTGCAGGGTGCAGCGCTCGCTGACATCATGATCGCTGACGGCGCTGCCTCGGCCACCTTCCTCGTGCTCAACGATGCCTACGGCACCGGCTTGCTCGAGTTCACCTCGGGCCCGTTCGAGGCACAGGGTGGCGTGGTTGACCTCGCTGAGATCTACGACCCGAAGGCTGAGAACTTCGATGACGTGGTCGCCAAGGCTGTCGCCGCTGGCTCGGATGCCATCGTCGTCATTGGTTTCGACGAGACCTCGAAGATCCTCACGGGTCTCATCGAGAACGAAGTCGGCCCGGCTCAGAAGCTCATCTACGGCACTGACGGCAACATGGGTAACGCCCTCGCTGCAGCCTTCGACGACCCCACGGTCCTCGCTGGCATGCGTGGCACGCTCCCGGGCGTCGACGTTGACGGCCAGCTCGCAGAATTCCGCGACCAGCTGCTCGCCGTCGATCCCGACCTGGTGGACTTCTCGTACGCCGCTGAGTCGTACGACACCGTTGTCATCATGGCGCTTGCTGCAGAAGCAGCTGGCTCCGACGATGGCGTCGCCATCGGCGCTGAGATCAACGACGTCACCCGTGGCGGCGAAAAGTGCACCACCTTCGCCGATTGCCTCGCACTCGTCCAGGCCGGCACTGACATCGACTACGACGGCGTTTCTGGCCCGCTCGAGTTCCGCGACGAGGGTGAGCCCACACAGGCTTCCATCCTCATCCTGGAATTCGACGAGACCGGCACCATCGTCGTTGACGGTTCGGTCCAGGGTTCGGTCGAAGTCTGATTCATTCCCTTCGGGGATTGCTTCAGCTCAGCTGAACAACTGAATACTTGAACATGGCGAGAGCCCGGGACCTCGGTCCCGGGCTCTTGTTGTTTTCAGCATCCCGTATCGTCTCACGGGCCCCACCAGAAGCCATTCACCCCGTCCTGAATCGTCTCAACCGCCCCGCTGCCCGCCCGCCTGCCCGAGACGATTCAGGACGGCCACTCTCCACCGCCCACCCGGCCGTGAGACGAATCAGAACGGCCACGCTGTTGTCGTCAGGGCCAGGCAGATGTCTCGATCAACTCTGTGAGCGTGCGGGCGTACGTTCGAGCCATGACCGTCGGAACTCGAGCTTCATCCACACGGCCCACGCCCACCTGGCCACGGATCAACCTGATCTGGAGAAACGGATTCCAGCCGCTTCGCGAGACCGCCGAACAACTCCCCCGTCCGGCTCGGTCCTGCAACGTCTGGCGTTGCCCTGTGTGCCAAGCCAGCGTGGCACGGCCACATCGCCCCGGCCGGGCGAAGGTCTACTGCACCAATGCCTGCCGTCAGCGCGCCTACCGCTGGCGGTGCGCCCGCCGACCCACGCTCGTCACGCCGACGCCGCCGCAACGCGCTCGCACCGCTGACCGAACGCATGCCGTCCGCTCCACACGGGACTTCGTCGCGCCGCTCGCCGACCCCGCCGGACGCCGCGTCACGGTCTGCGGCGCGTTCGCCCGAGCCGCCAGCGACCGACCCAGCTCGTACCGCCACACGAGCTTCTACGTCGTCGACGATGGTGGACACCCTCCACCGACAACATGTCGTACATGTGCCAAGCTTCTCAGCGTCCCGATGCGGCCACTGGCCGACATCCTGACCGAGATCGACGAGCTCCACCCGCGGCCCATGGCGGCCTGAGCACTGGGTTCAGACGCCGACTTGGAGCAGCCCGAGGAGGAGGAGCGTCTGGCCGACGTGGTACGGCACCATCACCGCCAGACGGTGAAATGTCTCCGGTCCGACGAACACGCGTTGACCGAGTACCCAGTCGCTCATGGCGAACAGGGTGGCACCGGCGGCCGCGAGCCACAGGCCGGTGCCGAACGCACCGATGACCATCGCCGCGATGATCACGGCATAGAAGATCACCGCGGACATCATCAGCGTGCCGCCCCAGGCCCGAGCGCCGGGGACAACACGCGGGACAAAGCGCCAAGAAAACAGCGCCACGACGAAGCCAACGCCCCACCACGCCGTCGACCCCATGCCCAGGCCGATCGCTGCAGCAGCGTAGAACGAATGGCCGACCGCAAAGGCGACGAGACCGCGGAGAAACCAGGCCTGGCCCTCATAGAGCAGTGCGGTGTCGCCGAGGAGGCCAAAGAACGCTCCCGCGATCACCAGCAGCCGAATATCGGTCGACACATTGCCGGCAACACCTGCCAGCACGACGAGCAGCGCCATGCCCAGCGGCTTGCACACCACTTCGGCTCGACGTCGAGCAGTGGCGACCGCCCACCAGTCGGCGACGATGACCGCGCCGGCAACGACGAGGACGAGGACCGTCAAGCTCAGTCTTGGTGATCTTTCACGAGGGTGCCCAGGTACAACTCGATCACCTTCGGATCGGTCAAGAGTTCCTTGCCGGTGCCGGTGTATGCGTTGGATCCTTGATCGAGCACGTACCCGCGATCACAAATCTGGAGACAACGACTGGCGTTCTGCTCGACCATCACGATCGACACACCGGCCTTGTTGATCTGGTGGCATCGGATAAACACTTCATCCTGTAGCGCCGGTGAGAGGCCAGCGGACGGCTCGTCGAGCAGCAGTACGGACGGATTCATCATCAGCGCACGGCCCATCGCCAGCATCTGGCGCTCGCCACCGGACAGCGACCCCGCGCGCTGATCGGCACGTTCCATCAGTCGAGGAAACATGTCGCCGACGATGTCGACGCCCTTCTTGAAGAGCGATGGGTCGAGGAAGGTGCCCATTTCGAGGTTCTCGGTGACCGTCAAAGCCGGGAACACGTTGTCGTTCTGCGGCACATAGCCAATGCCCCGGCTGACGAGCTTGTTCGCCTTGAGGTTGGTGATCTCCTCGCCGCGGTGGCGCACCTGGCCTTCTCGGATGTTGACCAGGCCGAACATGGCCTTGACCAGCGTCGACTTGCCGGCACCGTTGGGGCCAATGATGCCGACGAGTTCACCCTCGGCCAGTTCGAGCGAGCAGTCGTTCAAGATGTGAACGCCAGGGATGTACCCGGCGGTCAGGTTGTCGGCGACGAGCAGCGGCTCGGGCTTGGTCGTGTCAGACATCGTCAATGCTCACAGTTCAACGTCGAGATCGAGTGCGGAGTCGTGGTGAGAGCCGAGGTAGGCGTCGACCACGGCCTGGTTCTGGCCGATGGTCGCCGGCGGGCCCTCGGCGATGATCCGGCCCTCAGCCATCACGATCACCCAGTCGGAAATCTCTTGGACCATGTCCATGTCGTGTTCGACGAAGAGCACCGTCATCCCCGCATCTCGCAGGCCGGTGACGTGACCGAGCAGCGATTGGGTCAACGCCGGGTTCACGCCCGCCATCGGCTCATCGAGCATGACCATCGTGGGCTCGACCATCAAGGCGCGGGCCATTTCGAGCAGCTTGCGTTGCCCGCCGGACATCGTTCCGGCGAATTCGTCGCGCATGTGCGAGAGCTTGAAGCGCTCAAGCAGCGCATCGGCGCGTGCCTCGATCTCCTTCTCCTGGCTCTTCCACATGAACGGCAGCACGGAGCGCCAGAGCGTTTCGCCCTTCTGGCCGGTGGCGCCGAGCTTCATGTTCTCGATCACGGTCATCTTCGACAGTGCCTTGGTCAGCTGAAAGGTGCGCACCATGCCGTAGTTGGCAATCTTGTGCGCCGGCACGTTGTCGATGTTGTGCCCGTCGAAGACTCGAGTCCCCTCGTCGGGGGTGTCGAAGTTCGTCAGCAGGTTGAAGAACGTGGTCTTGCCGGCACCGTTTGGCCCGATCAAGGCCGTGATGACGCCACGCTGTACCTCGACGTGTTCGGCGTCGACTGCCGTCAGACCACCGAACCGGCGGACCACGTTGTCAGCCACAAGAATCGGGTCAGGCTTCTTGGCCCCCGGCTCCCACGGGACGTCTGCGAGCGCCGCACGGGCGGCCTCAGAGTCGACCAGGGCGAGCTTCTCGGACGTGACCACGCTCATGTCGCTGCTGTCGCCGGGTGGGCCGGCGATCGGCCCAGCGTCGGGGATCAGCTCGTCCTTCAACTGGTCTTCGAAATTGTTACCGGTCATCGAGCGCCATCTCTTCCTTGTTGCCGAAGATGCCTTGCGGCCTGAACGCAGCCAAGAGTGCGAGGCCGAGGCCCATCAACATGAATCGAACCTGACCGACCTGCGTGCCGGTCATGATCGAGTCGGGAATCACATCCGCCGACACTCCCTCACGCAGGAACGTGTCAGAGAAGTTGAGGAGGCCGTAGAGGAGCGACGCACCAACGATTGGTGCCAGCACCTTGCCGGCACCGCCCAGGATCAGCGCCACCCACACGAAGAACGTCACGTCGGTGATGAAGTTGTCCGGCTGGGCAACCGAGAAGCCGATGGCCCGGATCATTCCGCCGACCGCACCGAAGATGCCGCCGAGGATCAGCGCCTGCATCTTGTACGAGTAGGCGTTCTTGCCCAACGACCGAGCGGCATCCTCGTCTTCACGAATCGCCTTCAAGACCCGGCCCCACGGGCTCCGGATCAGTAGCCAGCAAACGGCGGCGGCAAACGCCAGAACGACCCAACCAACGATGACCAGGAACATCTGGTTCCCGGTGAACAGGTTGAACAGGTATCGGTCCTGTGTTCCGAATGGACTCATGTCGTAGAAGGTGCCGGAGAAGCCGGTCAAGCCGTCTGACGAGTTGGTCCACTTCTTGATACCCGGTTGGGGCGAACGCACCACGATGCGGAAGATCTCGGCCACGGCAATGGTGACGATCGCCAGATAGTCGGCTCGGAGCCGCAGCGTCGGAATACCCATGACGAACGCAAAGATCACCGGGAACACGATGACCCCGACGAAGATGCCTGCCCAAAAGAGCGTGCTCTCACTGAGATCCCACCCGAAGTTGCGGTTCGCTGCCGGGCCGATGGTCGCGACCATCATGGCGAGGCCGTAGGCACCCGCAGCCATGAACACCGCTTGGCCGAAGTTGAGCAGCCCGGTGTAACCGAAGTGCAAGTTGAGGCCGATGGCGGCCAGAGCGAAAACTATGAAGCTTTCGCCGATGAGCCCGCGGAACAGGCTCTCGATGATTGATCCCCAATCCATGATGCTCCCCTATCCGATCCGTTCCGCTCGTCCGAGGAGGCCCTGTGGGCGCACCAGGAGGATGATGATCAACGCCAGCAATGCACCGACGTTCTTCATGTCGCTCGAGATGAACGGCAGCAGTGTCGACATCTGGATGAAGACACCAGCGATGAGGCTGCCGAACAGCGCGCCGTAGGCGGTACCGAGCCCGCCGAGTGTGACGCCAGCGAACATCAGCAGCAACAGGCGGAAGCCCATCTCCCAGTTGACGTTCTCGGTGAGACCGAACAACACGCCACCGAGACCGGCCAGCGCACTGCCGATGATCCAGACCCAGCGGATGACCTGTTCGACGTCGATTCCCGACGATTCAGCGAGGTCACGGTTGTCGGCCACCGCCCGCATAGCTTTGCCGACGCGTGTCTTACGCAGTGCAGTCGCGACCGCGACGAGGACGATTGCACCGAACACCACGATGAAGATGTCCTTGCGGAGCATCGTGAAGATCCCGAAGAATTCGACGTTCTCGCCGATGCGGTAGTCGCGGTAGAAGCCCGCCCGACCGCCAAATTGATACAGGAACACGTAACGGAAGAAGATCGACAGGCCAATTGACACGACAAGTGCCGAGATCAGGCTCGCGCCTCGATTGCGGAGCCGCTTCCAGACGAATTCGTTGAAGAGGCCGCCGGCCAGGCCAGTGACGATGATCGCCACGACCGCAGCAAAGACCAGTGAGGTCATCCAGCTTCCGAGGAAGTCGAACTGCCACGTCACGTGGAAGAGGAAGCCGATCATGGCGCCGAAGGTGACCATCTCGCCGTGCGCGAAGTTGGTGAGACCGGTTGTGCCGTAGATGAGCGACAGGCCGATGGCGCACATCGCAATGATCATGCCCAGCTTGATGCCGTCGACGAACAGTTGCACCGCTCGAATCGAGTTGGACTCCTCGATGACACGCTCACCCAGTGGGAACAGCGTGTTCTTGTTCGTGGTCGGCTGCACCTCGACACCCGTCAGCGGGTTGTTGTCGGGGTTACGGAGCTCGAAACCTTGCAGGGTGTCTGTGTTGAGCTCGACGGAGTACACGCCAGAGCCAGGCAGGTCGATGAGCCACACACCTTCGGCATCCGTGGTCGCCGTGCCGACGACATTGCCGTCTTCATCGAACACGGTGAATTCGACACCTTCGACGAAGATGTCCTCGCCAGCATCGTCCTTCGCACGCATCGTTCCACCGAGGGTTTCACCGCCGTCTTGGGCCATCGCTGGTCCGCCGACGGCAAGGACTGCCAGCAGTGCCGCAACGAACGCGAGCAGAGTGGTCGACCAAGTCGAGCGTCGACTGGATCGCTGGTGTGAAATGTGGCGAGCCCGCTTGGACGGCGGTTCCCCGAGAGACCTGGTCAGCACGGAGCGGTACTCTAGACGGTCTCCACTCCCTGCATCGCAATCTTGTGTTCACGTTGCGACAACACCAGTGGAACCGCACTCAGCATCAGCCACATCGTGATGGCCCACAACCCGGTTGCGAGCGCGATGTGCGTGCCGACCAAGAGTTCAGGCACGCCGTTGAAGTACTGCGTGTAGCCAACAGCAGCCTGCAGACAACCAAGAAAGACCCACGCGGTCAAGGGTGTACGCACCGCCGCGTTCGATGCGCCGCCGGAACGAACCGTCCACGCCAGCACTGCGGCCAGCGCGAGCGCGAGCAGCACCGAGACGCTATGGATGCGTGCGACGTTCGAGATGTCGAAGCCAAACCGCCGGACATCTTCCTCGCCGGCATGTGGCCCGGTTCCGGTGACGACCGTGCCCGTCGCCAACGCAGCCGCAGTCAGCACGGTCAACAGCGATGCCAGCTGACCGGCCCGACCGGTCCGTCGGGAAATTGCGCCGCTCGACCGATGGACCGCGACCATGCCGAACGCAATCGACACCATCGCCAACAAGAAGTGCGATTGGATGAGCGCGGGATGAAGGTCAGACCGAACCGCGATGCCGCCGAGCACGCCGTTGGCGAGCACCGAGACGAGCACACCAACCGCAGGCCAGCGCAGACCGGTGACGTGCGGGCGGATCCGAAACGCCGCGATGGCCAGCAGCAACGTCGGAATCCCGACCACCCCGCTGACCAACCGGTTGATCTGTTCGATTGCGGTATGGCCCGATGACACGTCGACGAAGCGCTCGCTGTTGCAGTTCGGCCAATCGTCACATCCCAGACCGCTCCCGGTCAGCCGCACCACGCCACCGGCCACCGTGAGTATGCCGACGCCAACGGTCGTGATGATGGCGAGTTGGCGGTACCGAGCAATGTCTCTGAGCCGACCCTCTGACATGGGGTCAATGCTACGAGTAGCGTCGGTCGAGTGCTGAGTTCGTTCGACGACTTTCCGATCCATCAAACGTCACACCCCGTGTCCCAAACCGCGGGAACCGACCTGAACCACTACGACCGTTACTTCTTCAACGGCTACACGCGTGACACCCGACTGTTCTTCGCACTCGGGATGGGTCTCTATCCGAACCGTCACGTCGCCGACGCGCACTTCAGCGTGGTCGTCAATGGTCGGTCCATCGACGCCGAACAGATCAACGTCCATGCCTCGCGTCGCGCTCCGCTCGACCGGTCTGAAGCGAACGTCGTCGGCCCGATCGAGGTCGAGGTGATCGAGCCGCTGAACGCGCTCCGCCTCGCTGTCGACGCGCCCGAACACGGGCTTCGCGCCGACCTCACGTTCGTTCGTCGCTCCGCTGCGATTCAGGAACCACACTTCTTCAATCAGATTGGCCAGCGAGTCATCATGGACTCGACACGCATGACCCAGTTCGGCGACTGGGAGGGATGGATCGAAATCGACGGTGAGGTGGTCGACCTCGAACCCGGCGAGACGGTCGGAAGCCGTGATCGATCGTGGGGAGTTCGTCCGGTCGGCGAGCCCGCACCCACCGGCGCTCCCGTTGCCGACCCCCAGTTCTTCTGGCTCTGGGCGCCGCTGAACTTCGACACGTTCTCGACCCACTTCGACATCAATGAGCTGTTCGACGGCAAGCGTTGGCACGAGACCGGGTTCGTCGCGCTCGCCAACACTGACGATGCAGCCGAACCGGCTGAAGCGATGCGGTCGGTCGACTACCGGGTCGGCTGGCAACCGGGTACCCGACGTGCCGAGTGGTTCGAAATCGACTTCGAGCCCTGGCAAGGCGAGGCGTCGACCATTCGGCTCGAGCCGCTGTTCGACTTCCACATGCTCGGCATCGGGTATGGCCACCCCGAATGGCGCCATGGCGTCTGGAAGGGCGACTTGGCCGTTGGCGGGGACCGGTGGTCGCTCCCTGTCGAGGACCCAAACGCCTTCCACCACGTGCACATCCAGTCCATCGTCCGCGCCACGACGACGGGCGGCCTCGGCGAGCACACCGGACTCGGCGTGCTCGAACAGCTCGCCTTCGGTCGCCACGACCCGACCGGTCTGACCGGACTGACCGACGGCTGGGCCGGCTGACCCCGTCGAACTAGGTGTGGCGGATACTCATGCCACCGTCAACGGGGATGATGGCGCCATTGACGTAGCTCGACGCCGGGAGACACAGGTTGAGCGTCATGTGCGCCACCTCCTCGGGGACTCCGTATCGCCGGAGCGGAACCCGCCGACGGGCGTACTTCTCCTTCGCCTCCACGTCGATCGCCTCCGTCATCGCGGTGTCGATCGGTCCGGGGCAGATGCAGTTGACCGTGATGCCACTTCGGCCGAGCTCGACAGCGAGGCTCTTGGTGAGTCCCACCACACCGGCCTTGGATGCCGCGTAGGCGGCGAGACCGCCGGTCGTGACGATCGCCTCCGTGGATGCGATGTTGACGATGCGGCCTGCACCTGAATCGACGAGATGCGGAACCGCGAGCCGGGCCAAACGGGCCTGCGCGGTCAGATTGATGTCGAGTGTTTGCGCCCAGTTCGCTTCGAACTCGTCCTCGGGCTGAACGACCGAATTGATCATCGAGACGCCCGCGTTGTTGACGACGATGGTGAGGCGCCCGGCCCAGTCCATCGTCTGCGTGACCAGGTTCTTCAGCTGGTCGTGGCTCGCGACATCACACTCGACTCCGAGCGCGGCATCTGCGCCATGAGCCGCCCGAATCTCCTCGACCACGGCGGCAACACGATCGGCGCCGAGGTCAGCGACCACGACTCGCACGCCCTCGTCCGCCAGCAGCTGCGCAGTGGCGCGACCCATGCCGCTGGCGGCACCGGTGACGATGGCAACACTGCCGTCGACCGAGCGAGAGAGCTGCGACAGTCGCGTCACGGCCGAATCTCGTAGAAGGCGTTGAGGTTGTGCTTGACGTCCATGGTGCGGAACTGCGAGAAGCCTGCCGCAGCGGACATCTCACGGGCCTTGCTCTCGGGAAGCCCCAGCGTTCCCAAGCCCTCGCCGTCGGGCTCGGACAGCGCCGACGACATACACGAGAGCACACTGATGCCATACATCAACGCGGCCATCGGGTTCTGTTTGACATTGTCGGTGAACGTGTCGCGTCCCTTGATGTCGACCAGCAACCAGGTGCCGTCATCGGCGAGCGCCGAGCGAATCGACTCGACCATCCGTGTGGGATGTGCCATGTCGTGGATGCAGTCGAAGGTCGTGATGAAGTCGACCGACCGATCGATGGGCAGCGCCTCCTCGCGCGGGTCGACGAAGCGGGCGTTCTGCACGCCAGTCTCGATTCGACGGGCTTCGGCACGATCGAGCGCGTGTCGTGAGATGTCGTAGCCGATGAACGTCGAGTGCGGGAATGCCGCAGCCATCATCATCACCGCTCCCCCGGCTCCACAGCCGATGTCAGCCACGGTGATGCCGGTGTGTAAGCGCTCGACGACGCCGTCAAGGCTCGGCAGCACCGTGGGGATCAGGTGCGCCTTGTTCCAAGGTTCGAAGCTGCGCTCGATACCGACGGCTCCCTCCTCGCCGTGGCTGTCGTAGTCATGACCGACGCCCGTCCGAAAGCTCTCGGGCATGACGTCGAGTGCCGCCATCGTCTGCGGAAAGCGATGGAACATCCCGGTGCCGCTTGCGGGGTGATCGGGCGACGCAAGGACCGCAACGCCCTCAGGCGACAGCCCAAACCGCTCGCTGCCCGCTCCATCGGCGTCGTCGACGTCGAGCAGCCGCGCCGCGGCTTGGTTGTATGCCCATTCGCGCACCCAGCGTTCTGAGAGGCCGGTTCGATCCGCCAGTTCGGCAGTGGTGATCGCTATGCCCGCATCGGCGAGCGCGGTGAAGAGTCCCAACCGATCGCCGAGGTGGATCATGCCGGCGGTCACTGCTCCGCTCAACTGGGTGAACACGTTGAAGCCGAACATCTTCAGCTTGTCGGGATCGGTCTCGATCGTCGTCGGGTCGCTCATGGCGCGACCATAGTTTTCGTCGCGAGTCGGACCGTCAGCGGCTGCGGTCGTCGAGCGCGAGGTGCTCTGAGTTCCCGAGCGAGCTCAACCCGAAGGCATGCCCGTCGCCGAGTTCGAAGGTCTCGAGCCGGGTGATCGACGTGTGATTGAGCTGAAAGCGCTCCCATTGCCACGGAACCGGCTCGACACCCAGCAGGTGACCGATGGTCATCGAGTTGGTGCCGGCGTGCGCGACGATGGCGATTCGTTGATCGGGACGTTCGAGCCGCCACACCGGCAACGCTCCGTCGGTCCGCACCCCACCTCGCTGCGCCATGAACCCATCGACACCCGCAATGATCCGATCAGCGAAGTCGCGGACGGACTCACCGCCTTCGAGACCGGTCCAGCGTTCGAGCGACGGTCTTGCGAGCAGTTCGCGGTACGCCTCTTGCGCCAACGCGTACGGCGTCCCGTGCCAGTCGGGGTCACCGATCTCGCGCAACCACGGCTCGATGGTTTCGGGTCGCTGGAGTGCGGCGTACAACGGCGCGGCTGTTTGGCATGCACGCCTGAGTGGCGACACGAGCACCTCGTCGAACGACTCGGTGGCGAGCACTTCGGCCATCCGCTTCGCTTGGTGGTGTCCGAGGTCCGTCAGTGGCGGATTCTCGACGTTGAGATCGTCGCGCATCCACTCGGGCTGGCCATGCCGGATGAGAACGATTTCCATGGGGCCGCAACCTATCCCTGTCTACCTCGGTAGGTTGCGGCGCCATGGTCGACGGCGCCAACACCCCGAGCGGCAACGCCGGCTGGCACACCGACCCCACGTCGCGCTTCGATCTGCGCTACCACAACGGTCAGGCCTGGACTGCCGATGTGTCGACCGACGGCGAACGTTTCGTCGATCCGGCGGGCGCTCGGCCAGCACCCGCCGTCGCTGCCACGCCAACACCAGTTCCGCCGACCGGTTCAACAGCGGCTGGCGGCCGCAACACGATCGCGACCGCGTCGATGGTGCTCGGCATCGTGGCGATCGGCATCGGCTGGATGCCCTTCATCGTCGCTGCAGGCGTCGTCGCCGCCGTGCTGGCAATCGTGTTCGGCGTCAAGGGCCGACGCCGAGCGAAGTCGGCCAATGTTGGTGCTGGGTTCGCGTTGACCGGCATCATCACGGGCGCTGTCGGGCTGCTGGTCAGTATCGGCGGGGTGTGGTTCTCGATCTCGCTCCTGCACGCCGTCGACGACTTCGAGAACCCGAATGCGAACGA
>JAJCXU010000104.1 GCA_029263275.1 Ilumatobacter sp. | reverse complement strand
GACTGAACGTGTGGAGATCACGAGCCAGAACCACAACTTCGCCGTCGACCCCGACTCGCTCAGCGGCATTGCCGAGATGACACACGTCAATTTGAACGACGGTGTCTGCGAGGGCCTCCAGGTCAATGGCGAACAGGCCTTCAGCGTCCAGCATCACCCCGAGGCCAACCCCGGTCCGCACGATGCGAACTACCTGTTCGGCCAGTTCGCCGACATGATCCAGAAAGCCACCCCCAAGAAGATGAGCCTCTGATGCCCCGGCGCAACGACATCGAATCGATCCTCATCATTGGCTCCGGGCCGATCGTCATCGGCCAGGCCTGCGAATTCGACTATTCGGGCACGCAAGCGTGTCGCGTGTTGAAGGAAGAGGGCTACCGCGTCGTCCTCGCGAACTCGAATCCGGCAACGATCATGACCGATCCCGACTTCGCAGATGCGACCTACATCGAGCCGCTCACTTGGGAAGTCCTGTCGGCGATCATCGACAAGGAACAGCCGGATGCGGTGTTGCCGACGCTCGGCGGCCAGACCGGCTTGAACATCGCCATGGAGTTGTTCGAACGCGGCCTGATCGGCGTACCCGGCAAGCCCGAGATGATTGGAGCAAATGCTGAGGCAATCGCAACGGCCGAGGATCGCGAGAAGTTCAAAGTCGCGATGACCGAGATCGGGCTCGAGTCATGTCGTTCCCGTATCGCTCACTCGTTGGACGAAGCCCGGCTGGCGATGGAAGAGATCGGCCTGCCCACGATGATCCGCCCGGCGTACATCCTCGGTGGTCGCGGCACGGGCATTGCCTACACCGTCGAAGAGTTCGAAACGATGGCGGCGACGGGTATCGAAGCCAGCCCGATCAACGAGATTCTCGTCGAGGAATCGATCGTCGGGTGGAAGGAATACGAGCTCGAAGTCATGCGCGACCACGCCGACAACTGCGTGATCATCTGCGGCATCGAGAACTTCGACCCGATGGGCGTACACACCGGTGATTCGATCACCGTGGCACCGATCCAAACGTTGACCGACGTCGAATATCAGGAGATGCGCGACGCAGCAATTGCGTGTATCCGCCGAGTCGGGGTTGAAACCGGTGGCTCGAACGTGCAGTTCGCCGTCAACCCGGCAGATGGTCGTCAAGTCGTCATCGAGATGAACCCGCGCGTGTCGCGGTCCTCGGCGTTGGCCTCGAAGGCCACAGGCTTTCCGATCGCCAAGATCGCCGCGAAGCTTGCGGTCGGATACACGCTCGACGAGATTCCGAACGACATCACCCGTGCCACGCCGGCATCGTTCGAACCGGTCATCGACTACGTCGTCACCAAGATCCCGCGTTGGGCATTCGAGAAGCTGCCGGGGGCGTCCGGCATCCTCGGTACGCAAATGCAGGCGGTGGGTGAGGTGATGGCCATCGGTCGCACCTTCCCGGAGAGTCTGCAGAAGGCGATTCGGTCGCTTGAACTCGGCCACAACGGCCTGGGTTGCGACGCGGCAGAGGCACGCCTCGTCACTGAGTTTCCCGACGACGAGTCGCTCCTCGTCCAGGCCGCCATTCCCACGCCAGAACGGGTGTTGCATGTCGGCGAAGCGTTGCGTCGCGGCATCTCGATCGAGGTCGTGCATGAGCGCACGAAGATCGATCCGTGGTTCCTCGACCAGATGTCGCTCATCTGCGAGGAACGGGACCATCTCGCCGCTGTGGGATTTGAATCGGTGACCGCACGCGAGTGGAAACGGGCCAAGCGGCTCGGCTTCTCTGATGCGCAGCTCGCCTACCAGTGGGGTCAGTCTGAAGACGGCGTGCGCGCCGCCCGAGAAGCGGCCGGCGTCATTCCCACCTACAAGACCGTCGACACCTGTGCTGCGGAGTTCGCTGCCGAGACGCCGTACCACTACTCGACCTACGAAGACGAGAACGAAGTACGCGAGTCCGATGCGCAGAAGGTGATCATCCTCGGCTCGGGCCCCAACCGCATCGGGCAGGGCATCGAATTCGACTACTGCTGCGTGCATGCCTCGTTCTCGCTACGCGATGCCGGTTTCGAGACCATCATGATCAACTGCAACCCCGAGACCGTGTCGACCGACTACGACACGTCTGACCGGCTCTACTTCGAGCCGCTCACCAAGGAAGACGTCCTCAACGTCATTGCAGCAGAGCAGCCGCACAAGGTGATCGTTTCGCTCGGTGGGCAGACGCCGTTGAAGCTGGCCGGGGAGATCCCCTTGGACCTCGTGGCCGGAACCTCACCTGACTCGATCGATGCAGCCGAAGACCGCGAACGCTGGAACAAGATCTGCGACGAGCTGCGGATCCCGCAACCGCCCGGCGGCACAGCAGTCGACATCGATGAGGCGCTGGCCATCACCGAGGGCATCGGTTTCCCGGTTCTGGTGCGGCCGAGCTACGTGCTCGGTGGACGCGCGATGCAGATCGTTCACGACCGCGATCACCTCGCCTCGGCGATGGAGGAACTGGCTGGCTTCGGCAGCCTGGGCAAGGAAGGCGGGCTCTCGGCCGAGCGCCCGGTGCTCATCGACCGGTTCCTCGCCGACGCCACCGAGGTCGACGTCGATGCGATTCGTGATCACACCGGTGAGGTGCTGATCGGCGGCGTCATGGAACATGTCGAAGAAGCGGGTGTGCACTCTGGCGACTCGGCATGTGCCATACCGCCGCAGACCCTGCCGTCATGGGTTGTCGAAGTGATCGAGGCCTACGCCGCATCGATCGCCAAGCGGCTCGACGTGCGTGGTCTCATCAACGTCCAGTTCGCCGTCGCCGGAACCACGGTCTACGTCATCGAGGCCAATCCCCGAGCCAGCCGCACGGTGCCATTTGTCGCGAAGGCAACAGGAGTGCCTCTTGCCAAGGTCGCGACCCGAGTGATGCTCGGCGCCACGCTGGCCGAGCTCCGCGCCGAAGGGCTGCTCAAGCCGGCCATTGGCGGCCACGTCTCGGTGAAGGAAGCGGTGCTGCCATTCACCCGGTTCCCCGAGGTCGATCCGGCGCTGGGCCCGGAAATGCGCTCGACGGGTGAGGTCATGGGCATTGCGGACACCTTTGGCAAGGCGTTCTACAAGGCCGAACTGTCGGCAGGCACGATTTTGCCCGAGTCGGGTCTGGTCTTTCTGTCACTCGCCGACCCGGACAAGCCCGCCGGCCTCGTCGTGGCGCAGCGGATGCAGGCCCTCGGCCTTGGCATCGTCGCCACGGTGGGTACAGCTGAGTACCTCAAGCGCTTCGACGTCTCGGTCGATCAGGTGCTCGACAAGGTGCAAGACGTCGAAACCAAGGGGAGCGGAGTGACCGCGGTTGATTTGATCGCCGCTGGCGAGATCAGCTTCGTCGTCAACACGCCTCGAGGTCGCATCGGCCGCACCGATGGTGCGCACATCCGCAAGGCCGCGAGCTTGCACCACGTCAGCTGTGTCACCACGGTCGACGCGGCGTTGGCGGCGGCACAAGGGTTGGCTGAACGCGATGGCGTGCTGCTCGGGGTGCGCCCATTGCAGGAATACCACGCAGCAGGAACCGCAGTCTGAGCATGGACGTCGACTGAACATGGACACACGGGTCACGATCGGGTCGGTCACGCTTGACGCGCCCGTGATGATGGCGTCAGGCACCGCGGGCTACGGCATCGAGATGGCGCCGTTCGTCGACCTGTCGACCATCGGGGCGATCGTCACGAAGTCGCTGGCACCGTTTGAGTGGGCGGGAAATCCCGCACCCCGCGTGCACCCCACCAACCAGGGCATGATGAATGCCGTCGGGCTCCAAGGGCCCGGCGTCGAGTACTGGCTTGCCGAGGTGCTGCCACCGCTGATCGACACCGGGGCCACGGTCGTCTGCAGCATTTGGGGTCGTTCGCTCGAGGACTATCAACTCGCAGCCGAGATGCTGGCTGATGCACCTCCCGAGGTCGTGGCAGTCGAGGTGAATCTCTCGTGCCCGAATCTCGAGGGGCGTGGTGCGATCTTTGCCCATGACATCGAACTGTCGGCGGCGGTGATGGCGGCCACGACCGGGTGCAATCGTCCGCGCTGGGCCAAGTTGAGCGCGAACACCGACCGGATCGTCGAGGTTGCCGCCGCGGTCCACGACGCGGGTGCCGAGGCGGTCACGTGTGTCAACACGCTGCTCGGCCTGGCATACGACCCCGACTCGCTCGAGACCACATTGGGTGCCGGGGGCGGCGGCTATTCGGGGCGAGCCATCCATCCGGTGGCGGTTCGGGCGGTGCACGACGTGCATCACGCGCTCCCCGAGCTGTCGATCATCGGCGTCGGGGGAGTGGCATCGGGCTGGGATGCGGTCGAGATGTTTCTTGCCGGGGCATCAGCGGTGCAGGTCGGAACAGCGTCGTTCGCGGACCCGCGCGCAGCGGCCAACGTGCAGCGTGAGCTGGTGGAATGGGCCGAGGAGCGGGGGATCGTCAGC
>JAJCXU010000103.1 GCA_029263275.1 Ilumatobacter sp. | reverse complement strand
TGACCCCATGCGTAACTATTCGGGGCGGACGATGTCGAACAGGTCGGTGGCGTTGCTGTAGGTGTTTCCGACGTGTCGGCCGACGGCGGCGAGATCGGCCTGATCGACACGGGTGCCATCGAGGAGGTGATCGGCGACGTGGAACTCAACCGCTTCGCCGAAGACGACGGCGCTGCCGTACTTGGCGTCACCAACGTCGACGATCTGTGTCACGACACACTCGATGTTGGCTTTGCATTCTCCGACCATCGGCGGGCGGATCGATGCCGACGGCACCGCCGTGAGACCGGCGGCCTCGAACTCGTCCACGTCTGAGTCAAGGGACGCTGATGTCGCGTTCATTGCTTCGACCACCTCGGCGGTGACGATGTTGATGGTGAACTCACCCACCTCGCGCACATTGGCAAGGGTGTCCTTGCGCATGCCTCGGGACGGTGAAAACACGAATGTCGGTGGATTGCCGCTGACACAGTTGAAGAAGGAGTAGGGCGCAAGATTGGGCACGCCGTCGGCGGTGATCGAACCGATCCAGCCGATCGGTCGCGGCACGACGAGCCCGGTCGCCAACTTGTACGGATCCATGCCCGACAGTTCGGCAACGGTGAATTGAGTCTTGTTCATGGTGCTCCTCCGAGCCGGTCATCGGGTTCCGCCGAGTTGAGCACACAACGGCCCATCTGAAATGGATCGAGCCACTCGCGCCAATCGATCAGCGGACGCGGAGCTCCTTGCGCAAGATCTTGCCCGCAGCACTCTTCGGAATTGCCTCGATGACCTCGAGCTGGCGGATCTGCTTGTAGCTCACGAGGTGCTCGCTCACCAGTTCCTGGATCTCTTCGAGCGTGATGGTCTCACCAGGCGCCGCGGTGACGTAGGCCTTCGGAATCTCGCCGGCCTCGTCATCGGGCACACCGATCACGGCGACGTCAGCCACCTTCGGGTGGGTGATCAGCAACGCTTCGAGTTCGGCTGGCGCGACCTGGAAGCCCTTGAATTTGATCAATTCCTTGAGTCGGTCGACGACGGACATGTGGCCGTGTTCATCGATGATTGCGACGTCGCCCGTGTGGAGCCAACCGTCTTCATCGATCGTGGCAGCAGTTGCCTCCTCATTGTTGAGGTAGCCGGTCATCACCTGTGGTCCGCGCACCCACAGCTCGCCGCGATCGCCGACGCCCTGGTCTTCGCCGGTGACGGGATCAACAATTCGACTCTCGGTGTTCGAGACGGTGACGCCGCTCGTGCCCGGGCGGAAGTCGCCCTCGACGGTGCAGTGGCTGACCGGGCTGAGTTCGGTCATGCCGTAGCCCTGCACGACCTCGCATCCGAGCCGGGCACCGGCTTCGGCAGCGAGTTCTGCGCCAAGTGGTGCCGCGCCGGAGAAGATCTGCCGGATCGACGAGGTGTCATAGTCGTCGACCATCGGCACCTTGGCCAGACCGAGGATGATTGGCGGGACCGCGAAGAATCGAGTGATCTTCAGTTCCTGCACGGCCTGAAGCGCCTCGACCATGTCGAAGCGCGGCATCGAGACCGTAGTGACGCCATTTGCGAGGAGTCCGTTCATCAACACCTGCATGCCGTAGATGTGAAAGAACGGCAATGCGGCGAGCGCGACTTCGTCGTCGGCGTACTTGATCGCGTGGATGCACTGCTCGATGTTCGCGACAAGGTTGTGGTGCGTGAGCATCACGCCCTTCGGCAAGCCGGTGGTGCCTGACGAGTACGGAAGCACGACCGTGTGCGTCATCAAATCGACGGCGACCTGCTCGATCGGGTCGCCGAACACATCCGCCATCGGCGTCGTGCCATCCGGTGCGTCGCCGATCACGATGACTTCGGTGACGTCGGTTCCTTCGCTTGCGGCAAGCGCCGTCTCGACGAATGCCGGCACGGTGAACAGGATCGACGCGCCCGCATCTTGCAGCTGGTGGCGCACTTCACCCGCTCCGTAGGTGGGGTTGATCGTCGTGACCGCGCCGCCGGCGACCGCCACACCGTGGAACACCACGGCGTACTCAGGCAGATTCGGCGCCATGAGACCCACGACCGTGCCGGGAGCGACTCCCCGTGCTGCGAGTCCGCCGGCGAGTGAATGAATCGCATCGCTGAGCTGGGCGAACGTATAGGACGAGGTTCCGGCAGCGTCGCGGATGGCGACGCGATCGGCGAGTTCTGACGCCTTGCGCAACACGTGCGCGGTGATCGTGACGTCAGGAATCTCGACGTCGGGAAGAGGGCTGGGATGAATGATGGTGCTCACGGTGAGTTCGTCCTCAGTGGTGTCGGTGGATGGGCCGGACAGTAGTGCGGCTGGGCAGTCGACGAAACCGTGGTGGTCTCGGCCGGGGCCGAACGGCCCTACCAACGAGCGGGGCGGCGGCCGTAGCGTCGATGTCACATGGCACACGAACTGATGACAGCGGCGGACGCAGTGTTCCTCAGAATCGAGACGCCGCACGAGCCTCAGCACGTGGGATCGCTGTCGTTGTTCGTGGGAGACGCACTCCGCGATGACGAGGGCGCCATTCGCCTCGATGAACTCCAGGCCCACGTCAACCGCCGCCTCCACCGAGTACCGCGGCTCCGCCAGCGCGTGATGGAGGTGCCGTTCG
Organism: Ilumatobacter sp.; assembly: GCA_029263275.1. Classification (GTDB taxonomy): domain Bacteria; phylum Actinomycetota; class Acidimicrobiia; order Acidimicrobiales; family Ilumatobacteraceae; genus Ilumatobacter_A. The sequence goes on along the minus strand of JAJCXU010000103.1, from coordinate 6,144 downwards.
GGCAGGGCAGGCCGGTCTGGGTCGACGATGTGGAATTCGATATCGACTACCACGTACGCCTCACCTCGCTCCCGCAGCCGGGCGGGGACGCGCAGCTGCTCGACCTGATGAGTCGCGTGCAAGCGATTGCGCTCGACCGAGCACGGCCGCTGTGGGAGATGTGGTTCGTCGACGGCATTGCCGGCGATCGAGTCGGGCTCATCATCAAGACCCACCACGCACTCGGCGACGGGATTGCGAATGTCGACCTGGCACTGGCGCTCGTCGACCTCGAACCGGACCCCGACCCAGATGCACCGGTGCCCGCGTGGCAGCCCCGGCCGGCAACGTCATCGCGCGACCTCCTCGCCGAATCGCTGGTCGACCAAGCTCGCCGACCGCTGTCGCTGGCTCGGGCCGCAGTCGATGCAGTCCGCGATCCGCAACCGGTGATCGACTCAGCGACGAGTGTGATCCGTACCATTCGCGAGTTCATTGCCAAGCCGTCGCCGGCTCCGTGGAATCGCGACGTCGGCGCCCAGCGTCGATGGGTGTCCACACGCGTGCCGCTGGAGACAGTGCGTGTGATCAGAGGCGAACACGACGCGACCATCAACGATGTCGTCCTCGCCGCATGTTCGGGCGCACTCCGCCGGTTCCTCACCGAACGCGTCGACGCTCCGCCTTCGCTGCCCGAGTCGCTCAAGGCGATGGTGCCGGTATCGCTGCGTACCGATGACGAGCACGGCGAGACGTTGGGCAATCGAATCTCGCTGATCCTCGTCGATCTCCCGATCACCGAGCCCGACCCAGCGGTTCGTCTCGAACGCATCCATACCCAGACGCGAGAACTGAAGGGTTCCGACATGGTCGGTGGGGCGCAAACAATCCTCGACATCGCCGACACGATCCCGCCACTCGCTCCGGCGGTGACACGGTTCGTCAGCCGACAGATTCCGATGAACCTCGTCGTCACCAACGTGCCGGGTCCTCCGATCCCGCTGTACCTGCGCGGCGCCCCGCTCATCGAGACGTACCCGTACGTGGAGGTCCTCGACAATGAGGGTCTGACGATCGCTGTTGTCTCGTACGACGACACGCTGTTCTTCGGCATCACCGGTGACCGCGACGTGATGCACGACATCGCGGATCTCGCCACGGCGATCGCCGCCGAATTCGACGAGCTCGTCGAGAGCTGACCCGTCGTCCATCGCCGGCTCGGTTTGAGAGATCGAGTCGGAGCGACAGGATGGCGACATGGGACTCCGAGCTTCCTCGACGAGCTATTCGTTCACCGCCGAGCTCTGGCAGTGGGAGGGCAAGGCCTCATGGTTCTTCTTCAGCCTGCCGGAAGACGCTGCCGACGACATCGAGGAACGTTTCGGACGGACCGCAGCGGGGTTCGGCTCGATCCGGGTCGAGGTCAGTATCGGTGACACGACATGGCGCACCTCGCTCTTCCCTTCCACGGCGGAGAAGACCTATGTACTGCCCGTCAAGAAGGCCGTCCGGTCTACTGAAGGGCTGGCACCGGGAGTCGAGGCCACGGTCGGGTTGACGGTCATCGAGGACTGACGCAGCCAACGTGCGTACAGTCGCGTCGTGCTCGCAACCCTCGGCGACTTGGTCGACGACATCGTCGTGCAGCTCTCCGCTCCGATCAATGTCGCCACCGACACGCCCTCGGTCATCTCGCGACGCCGTGGCGGCAGCGCTGCCAACGTTGCGGCCACTGCCGGCGTGCTGAACCGACCGGTTCGGTTTCTCGGGCAGGTTGGCACCGATGCGATCGGCGCGGCACTGATTGCCGAACTCGACGACCCGCGGCCGGAATGGCTCGACGACGTGACGACGCTGCACGTTCCGCTCTACTCCTTGGTCGGCGGCACGACGGCAACGACTGCGTCGACGCTGATCGGGTGGGCACACGAACGCGGCGTCGCAGTCTCGCTCGACCTGTCGTCGACGGCACTGATGACCGACACCGGTCTCGATGCGGTCAGAGGGCTGGTGGCCCGACTTCGACCGAGCATCGTCTTCGCCAATCAGTCCGAAGCAGACCTGTATCAACTCGACCAACTCCCGGCGGATGCGATCGCCGTCGTGAAGAACGGACCCGACCCCGCGCTGCTCCGCGTTGCAGCCGCGGGCACGGCCACCGCGGGCACGATGTTCATGATCCCCGCTATCGGCATCACCGACGTGGCCGACACCACCGGCGCAGGAGACGCGTTCGCTGCGGGCTTCCTCACGTTCCGGGAATGGCGTCAGGATCCAGCCGAGGCCTGCATCCATGCCCACCGCGCCGCCCGGCGCATCCTCACCGGCGAGCGACGCTGACCACCATCTCAATCCGTTCCCTCACGTTTGCACCCGGTCCGGACGTGAATGCGCTCACGTTTGCACCCGGTCCGGACGTGAATGGGTGTCCCGTCACGGTCGAATGATCGACGCTCCGATCGGCAGACCGGACACCTCGACGAGGTTGCCGACGACTCGACCAGGCTCGACACCGAAGCTCGTGACGGTGCCATCGCCGTTGAGGACGTCGAGCACGTATGACCCGTCATCCAGATGTCTGAACGCATCGGCTGGGACGGTGAGCACGTCGGTGGCCACCACTTCGTCCCATGAGATCTCGACGGTCACCCCGGCGAACGATGGCGTGACTGCGTCATCCTCCGTCGGTTCATCAACGAACCCGATCTCGGCGACTCGGACCGCTGCATCGGTGCCAAGTGCGAGCGTGTGGATCACTCCCGGCACGGTCGTGCGATCGGGGAGCCGCAGATCAACCGCGTCACCGATCGACAGGCTGACCGCGTCGGCAACAGGAATGGACGCCACCACGATCTGTTCGACCGCGTCGAGTCTGACGAGATCGTCACCCTCGGAAACGATCGCACCGATCGGCACGTCGAGAGCACCCACCGTCATCGTCTCAGCCATCACGACGATGTCGAAACGTCCGACCGATCCGGTCGCATCGAGCCCCGACTGGTCTTGCCAGTCAGCGACCATCGCTGCAGTGGCCGATGTGTACTCCGTGTCGATCGTGACGTTGCCGTCAGGGTCGAAGCCGAGCCAAGCGAGGGCTATTTCGAGTTGCTCGACATCATCGCCAACGTCGCCAAACTGGAGATCGCGCCACATCGGAATCGTTCCGCTGATCGCCGTCACAGGTTGATCGTCGACCACGACCAAGACATCACCGGGGCTGACGGTCGTCCCTGGCTCAGCGACCTGCACCACGGTGCCGTCTGCTGGGCTCGACACAGCTTGCGACGCGACCGCGACGACCGTTCCGCTGACCTCATGACTGAGCGCCAGGTCCTGTTGCGCTGCCTGCACGGTGACGTACTGGGAGACCTCAGGTGAGGGCGCCTCTCCGTCGTCGACACTTGACTCTTCGGCGGACGCGTTCGCCTCGCCGATGTCGAGGAGCGTCCAGAGTCCGCCAATCGTCAGGGTGGCCGCCAGGAGTGCTCCGACGACGAGCTTGGGGTGGGGCGGGAAGAAGTTGGACATCGTGTCTCGTTCTGGTGTGGGATGGTCAGGCACGGAGGGCCTCCGTCGGGGCGAGCCGCGCGGCCCGTGTTGCCGGATACAGCCCGGCGACGGCACCGATCGCAATCGCTGCACCGAAGCCTCCGAAGATGGCGACGTTGGGAATGACGACGGTCCATCCTTCGTAGTTCGCGTAGAGGTAGGTCACGGCAACGCCAAGACCGACACCAGCGGCTCCTCCGATGGCCGATAGCAGCAGTGCTTCGGTGAGGAACTGACGGCGAATGTGCGCGCGCGTCGCGCCGAGCGCCCTGCGGAGGCCGATCTCGTTGCGGCGCTCGATGACGGCGATCACCATCACGTTGGCAATGCCGATACCACCGACCAGCAACGCCACCGCTCCCAGCCCGAGGAACAGTGCGGTGAACGCGTTGTCGGCTGCGGCCTGTGCCTCGAGTGCATCGCTGGGGCGCGAGATCGAGACTTCGTCGGGACTCTCGGGGTCCGCCGTCGACGACAGCACACCGCGCACCGCATCGATCTGGTCAGGATCGGTTCGGACGAAGATCGTGCTGGGATTGAGTTCAACGTCGAACGTCGATGCAGCAGCGTCCTTGCCAATGAACACCGAGCGATCAAGATCTTCTGACAACGGGAACTCGTCGAGCACGCCGATGATGGTGAACCACTCGTCTCCGATGCGGAGCTGTGCCCCGTCATCGAGCCCTGTGACTCCGTAGCGGTCTGCCGCGACAGACCCGAGGACGACGTTCTGGTACGCGCTTGTCGCCTCGTCTAGCCACACGCCATCGGCAACCGAAGCCTTCAGCGTGTCGAGGAGGTCGATGTCGGCAGCGACGACAGTGACGCCCTTGGTTTCGTTTTCGCTGACAAGATCGTTTCGACGCGGTGCCTCATCGAGGGTCACCGTGTCGGCGACCAAGTCCACCGGGCCGATCCGACCAATCTTTGCTGCGGTCTCCGCCGGAAGCGCGCCGTCCCCGCCGCCGAAACCACTGGACGGCTCGACCGTCAAGAGATTCGTTCCCAGCGCGGCGATCTGAGCCTGCAGGTCTGCTCGACTGGATTCGGACAGCCCGAGCACTCCAACCATCGCGGCAATACCAATCGTGATGCCGAGTGCAGAAAGCGCCGTTCGGAGCTTGCGCCCGCGAAGTCCGTCGGATGCCACGCCGACGACAGCTAGGGGGCCGAGGCGACTGGGCGGCAAATTGCGGCCGCCCGCTCGTCGCGACTCCTCGGGGGCCGGCGACGAAACAGCGGCAGGCTTCTTGCGTTGCCGACTCATCGCACACCTCCACCGACGAGCGCTGCGTCCGGCACAACGAGTTGCCCATCACGCACCGCCACCTGCCTCGGGAGCGCCGCCGCCATGTCGCGGTCGTGCGTGATGACGACGATGGTGCGTCCTTCTCGATGTAGATCGAAGAGGAGTTCCATCACTGAGGCACTCGAGGTGGAATCGAGGTTTCCTGTCGGCTCGTCCGCCAGGATGATCGCCGGGTCGTGGACCAACGCCCGAGCGATGGCGACGCGCTGTCGCTCTCCACCGGAGAGGGCGCTCGGTCGGTGGTGGAGTCGGTGGGAGAGACCAACCCGTGAGAGCGCCGTGACCGCTCGGCCCAGTCGCTTCGACTTCGACGCGCCGGAGTAGAGCAGACCGTTGGCCACGTTCTCGACGGCGGTGACGCCTTCGAGCAGGAAGAACTGTTGGAACACGAATCCGATCAATCGGGCCCGCGCTGCGGCCAGGCGGCGATCGCTCAGCTGCGACAGTTCGATGCCGTCGATCTCGACCCGACCTGATGTCGGGCGGTCGAGGGTGCCCATCACATGGAGCATCGTCGACTTTCCAGAACCGGACGGGCCGACAATGGCGACCAATTCGCCACGGTCGATCCGCAACGACACTGAATCGAGTGCTCGGACCGGTGGATGGCCTGGGTATTGCTTGACGACGTCGATCAACTCCAGGGCAGCGGGCGAGGAACGCTCGTTGGATGAGGTACTCATGCCGGCACCACCACGGTGTCGCCAGGCGCAATATCGCCGGTCAACACTTCGACGAGCCCATCGTCGAATGCCCCGAGCTCAACACCGACGAGTCGGGTCGCCCCGTCAGCGGTGCGGACCTCGACGGCAAAGCCACCCTCGCCCAAGCTGACCAGCGCTCGTGTTGGCACGACCGTGGCGTCCGAGATCCGACTCGTCTCCAGCTGGACGGTCACCGGCCCGACGATGATGTCGTCGGGGGCATCGTCGACGGCGATGTCGACGACGACCGTGGGGACCGAACCGTCGGTCGGTTGATCAGCAACGTCGGAAATCGATCGCACAGAAGCAGCGAGGATGCGACCGTCAGCCAGCACCACCTCGACAGCGGCGCCCACCTCGATGTCGTCGATTTCATCGACGACGATGTCCGCCGACACCGACGTCGTGGACGTTCCGAGCGACATCGCGAGCGCTCCAAAGCCAATCGGATCGCCCGCAGTGGACATGACCGCCACGACCTCGAAGCCCGCCGGCACCACGACGTAGTAGGGGATGCCCAGTTCGCCACTACCCGGGAGTCCGATCGACCCCTGCCACCGGCTCACAGCAGCGACGGTCGCGGAGTCGACTTCGTCGTCCACG
>JAJCXU010000102.1 GCA_029263275.1 Ilumatobacter sp. | reverse complement strand
GGGTCGGGGGCGATGGTGATCTTGGTCGAGGGTGTCTTGAAGCTCTCGTTGCCAGCAGCATCGAAGGCTCGAACTTGGTAGTAGTGGTCGCCGACCGGAGGTGCTGGCACCACATGCGTCGCGTCGGTGACCGTGGCGATCTCGACGCCATTGCGGAACACGACGTAGCCGGTGACCGCGATGTTGTCGGTGGACGGGGTCCAGGTGAGCGTGACGTCGCCATTGGCCTCGATGACACCCGCCAGGTCGCGTGGTGTGCGCGGTGAGGTGATGTCGTCTGGTTGGATCGTGATCTTGATCGGGATGGTCTTGAAGCTCTCGTTGCCAGCAGCATCGACCGCCCGCACCTGATACCAGTGGTCGCCGACGGCCGGGGCCGGGATCACGACGGTCGGGTCGGTGGACGTGGCGATCTCGACGCTGTTGCGGAAGATCACGTAGCCGGTGACTGCGACGTTGTCTGTCGACGGGGTCCAGGTGAGGGTGACGTCACCGTTGTCTTCGACCACACCAGCCACGTCGGCAGGCATCGACGGGCGAGTGGTGTCGACGTCGGTTGCGGTGAACACCTGGGTAGTGGCGGAGCGGTTGCCCGTGACGTCCATCGAACGCACGAAGTAGCGGTCGGCGGGAGTGCCGTCCGGGTCGCGGAACGTGGTGATCGAGATGTAGGACGCGAACACCGAATCGTTCTTCAGCAGTTCGTAGCGAACCTGGCCGCCACGATCGTCGCCGGTCGATGCGGTCCATGCGAGGTTGACGCCGCCGCCCGCCACCTCAGCGGTCGGGCTGGTCGGCGGTGCGGGTGGAGTGGAGTCAGGAGCACAGAACTTGGCGAAGCCACCGACGTAGCGCGGCACGTTGCCGTCGTAGCTGCCGCGGAAGAAGTCGCCGCCGGTCCAGAGGCAGTCGGTGGAGTCGGCGAACAGCTCCCATGAGCCCTCGCCGTTCTGGGATCCGATCTGGGGATACCAATACACCTGCTCGTGGGTCGAGGTGTCGAACGCACCCATCCAGCGGATGGGTTTGGTTCCGGTGGAGCCAGTCAGTTGAGGCCAGCGGTACGCATCGCGGTGCAGCAGTGTGCTGCCGTTGGCGTGGCTTCCTGAGTACACGAACCCGTTGAGGTGGGCCACGGCCTGACCGTCGCCCCACGGGTCGCTGACCCAGCTGCGGATGAGGCTGTAGTCGCTCTTGCGGTACACCTGCCGGTTGTGTTGGGCGCCGACCTGCCAGACCTCATCGCCGACGGCGACGATTGCCTGCTGATACGAGTTGCGGGTGTTCGAGACGTACGTGCGCACCCAGGGTTGCAGGCCGCTGACGAGCTGGCCGTTGCCGGGTTGCAGCGGGGCCATACCGATCGACCAGGTGCCGTTGACGTAGAAGAAGTTGCCGACGGCGTAGACGCGATCGGACGTGGCATCGATGTCGAACACGACACCATCGATGTTGGGGAGGAACGCGCCATCGACGTTTCCGGTGCTGAGTGTGACGCGGGCGATCCGGCCGGCGTTGCTCGTGTTGCCGTTGGCACCGCGGATGCGAGTGAAGTTGCCGCCGATGTAGAGCTTGTCGCCTTCGATGTCGAGGGCGCGGGCGAGCGCACGGTCATTGCTTCCGGTGAGCGTGAGGCTGACGCGCCAGGCCGGATCGACGGCGCCCGTCGCGGCGTCGAGCATCGCGATGCTCGTGGTGTTCGACTCGCCGTTGATGTTGGTGAACTGCCCAGCGACGATGAGGCGGCCATCGTCGGTGGCTTTCAAGTCCCACACGTTGCCGTTGACGTCCGGACGGAACGTGTCGACCCAGGCGCCGGTGTCGCGGTTGAAGGCGGCGAGGAATGGCTGATTGTGGCGCTGCCCAGTGGCAGCGATTTCGACCTGCGTGAACTTGCCGCCGACGTAGATCGTCTCGCCGATTTCGGCGAACGATGTGACTCGAATCTGCGTGTTCGGGAACGAGTCGTTGCTGAGGTTGATGCCGGTGACGCCGGCCTCGAGGACCTCGGTGCGTTCGGACACCAATGCCGATGCTGCGATGGGCGCTGCCGGGAGCCCCTCATCAGGAATCGGGTCAGCTGCCTGCGCCGGGGCCGGGCCGCCGACCAGTGTTGTTGCTGTCACCGCTGCTGCGACGAGCACGCCGCGCATCTTGATGCTGTTCTTCATGACCGTCCGCTTCATGTCAATCGACTGTGTGACGGTGCAACCGCCTGCAACGTCAATCGGCAAGTGTAAGGACGATCTTGAGAGCTTCGAGACAAGAGAATGACAGGTTCCGGTGCAGTTTTTCACGCACCGTGGAGCCGCCGTGACGCGCTGTCAATTGCTTGCCGAATCCTTGACGTTGGGCGGTCACACCGCCTCGCGTGTCAGATGTCGATGCGGGTTGATGGTGTCTTGTGACCTTCGTTGCCCGCGGCGTCGAAGGCTCGGACTTGGTACCAGTGGCTGCCTGCTGCGGGTGTCGGCACGACGTAGGTCGGGTCGACGGTTCGCGCGATCTCGACGCTGTTGCGGTAGACGATGTAGCCGGTGACGGCGATGTTGTCGGTCGGCGGTGTCCACGTGAGCGTGACATTACCGTTCGCTTCGATCACGCCAACCAGGTTCTGTGGTGTGCGTGGTGGCGTGGTGTCGTTCGCGGGATCGGGGGCGATGGTGATCTTGGTCGAGGGTGTCTTGAAGCTCTCGTTGCCAGCGGCGTCGAAGGCTCGGACTTGGTACCAGTGGTCGCCAGATGCCGGTGTCGGGATGACCGCGGTGGCGTCGACGGTTCGGTCGATCTCCGTGCCGTTGCGGTAGACGATGTAGCCGGTGACGCCGATGTTGTCAGTGGACGGTGTCCACGTGAGCGTGACATCACCGTTCGCTTCGATCGTGCCGACCAGATCGCGAGGAGTCCGTGGCGGCGACGTGTCGTTGGCCGGGTCCGGTGGGATCGTGATCTTGGTGGACGGTGTCTTGTAGCTCTCGTTGCCGGCGGCGTCGAAGGCACGCACTTGATACCAGTGGTCGCCGACAGGCGGCGCCGGAATCACGGCGGTGGCATCGGTGACTCGGTCGATCTCGACGCTGTTGCGGTAGACGATGTAGCCGGTGACGGCGATGTTGTCGG
>JAJCXU010000101.1 GCA_029263275.1 Ilumatobacter sp. | reverse complement strand
CGCGTGCCGTTCCGCACCTCCGTCGGAAATGAGCACGATCTCCTCGGCCAACATGCTGATGAGTCCGTCGGTGTCACCTCCGACGATGGCGCCCACGAAGGCGTCGGACCAGGCGCTGACATCAGCCGGTTCGGCATCCAGCCGCGGCCGGCCAGACCGGACCCGATCACGGGCACGTTTGCCGATCTGTCGTGTCGCCGCGTCCGACTTGCCGATGATCGGCGAGATCTGGTCGAACGGGTAACCGAAGACGTCGTGGAGGAGGAACGCCGCTCGTTCCACTGGGCCAAGCGTTTCGAGGACGCGCAGGAGTCCAAGCTCCAGCGATTCGCTCCCGACCGCCAACACCGCAGGGTCATTCGAGGGCGACTGCGACGTGACTCGCACACTGTCGGCATCCAGAGCATCGGCAGTCAATGGCTCGGGCAGCCACGGGCCGACATACGCCTCCCGGCGGCGTTGTGCCGACGTCAGCCGATCGATCGCGAGCCGAGTGGTCACAGTCGTCAACCAGGCAGCAGGGTTCTCGATCTCGTCGATCGCCGCTCTCTGCCACCGCAGCCACGCGTCTTGCACGACATCTTCCGCGTCGTCGGGTGTCCCGAGCATCCGGTACGCGAGGCGCGCGAGTCCTGGTCGTTCCGCCTCGAAGATGTCGGTGGCGTCCGGGCGACTCACCGAATTGCCGGGAGCCGATCGAGATGTCGGAGCGCCGCGGCGGCCGCGTCCTCGGCGCTCGCGAGCACGGCATCGGCCAGGTGGCCGCGTGGGCCAACCCAGTCACCGACAAGATGGACACCGGGATGGCCGGGCACCGCTCCGGTGGGGCGGCCGCTGAGCCCACCCAAGGCAGCGACCGGGATCGCAGTCACAGCCGTCATGCGGTGAAGATACCTCTCGGTGACGATCGCGTCCGGCGCGATGCCGGCGTGAGACAGGAACGCCTGCAGCCGATCGCGGCTCGGTGTCATCTCGGTGGTGAGGTATTCGGACACCGACACCGAAGAGGCCCCGTCAGGGACCATCCCGTCGGGAAAGCCGTGATTGGACAAGTACATCGGAGGATCGACCCCGAGGACCAGATTGCGCTGTGGCGGCCGTTCGAGGCCGACATCGAGCACGGACACTTCGGCGATCGGGCCGACCTCGACGCTCACGCCCGTCAGCGCTTCTGCCGCCTGGGGGCCGCCCGTTGCGATGATCACCGTTGGTGCATCGGGCAGCTCGGTGACCGGATCGCCGTGCACGCGGCGAACGCCGGGCGTCGCTGCCAACGCGTCGACGAGTTGGGCCCATCCCCCATCGAGGTAGATGACTCCCTTGCCCAGCCCCATCTGTACCTGCATCAGCGCGACCTCGGCCGACAGCTCGTCCGGCGCGTTCGTGTACGTCGTCAGACGAATCAGTGTGTGGAGGACGTCGCGCACGCGTGGTCGCCGAGTCAGGTCATCGACCCACTCGTTGACGGTCAGCGATGCCAAGCGGGCCGTCTCGAGTCGGCCGAGACGGGCCATGATGCGGCCGAGTTCCAGCTTGTCCTTCCATCCGAGCAGCGGGCTTCGCAACAGACTGGTCGGTCCGCCCGGTGCAAGTCCGGCGACGTTGCCGTTGACCATGAACGCGCCCTTCGTGCTCGGTGATCGCCCAGATGGCCGGATGCCAATCGACTGCAGAATGCGGTTGGCTTCACCGCCGAGGTACAGAGCGTGCGGGCCTTGGTTGAAGCCGAAGCCATCTTTCCAATCGGTCGTTGCGCGGCCACCGAGGCGGCCGCGGCGTTCGTACACGGTGGCTGTTCGGCCGGCACGAGCGACGAGCGCCGCGGCAGCAAGGCCACCGAGCCCGCCGCCGATGACGTGCACGTCTGACGGAGCGTCATGAGAAGCGTCAGGGGAAGCGTCGAGATTCTCGTTCATACCTCTGTCGACGACGCAGGAGCATTGAATGTGACAGCGACGCTTGGGAGAGGCCGGCTCCATCAACTCTGTGACACCCCATCGTCATACTGATCTCATGGAGTTGTCGGGGGTGTTCGAGCGGTTGGAGCGGGTCGTTGCCACGACCGGTTCGCCCGATGCTGCTCCTGCTGATATCAAGGCGGCGTTGAAGGCCACCGTCGAGGTGCAGTCCTTCATTGCGGCGCGCCGCGCCGAGTTGGTGCACGCGCTCGATGATCACCCGACCGCGTTTCCCGAAGCTGCGATCGCCGAAACGTCGGGCTGCACATTGGGTGCGGCGACGAAGGAACGTGAGCGCGCCGCCACGCTCGACTCGGCGGCAGCGATGGCCGGTGCGTTGTCTGATGGTGCAATCACGGCCGGCCATGTCGATGCGTTGACGCGGGCGACCCGCAACCTCGACGACGCGGCGACCGCGAGCCTGCTCGACAACGATTCGGCGCTCGCTGCAGCCGCGTCGAGCCGATCGATTGCGGACTTCGATGCGTTCCTCAAGCGCAAGACGAAGGAACTCGACGCCACCGACGCTGAAGAGCGCCTCGAACAGCAACGACGCGCGACACGGTTGCGTACGTGGACTGACGATGACGGCATGTGGAACCTCAAAGGCCGCTTCGATCCCCTCCTGGGCAAAGAACTCTCGCGGCGTATTGCTTCGGCAACACGAACGAGATTCGCCCAAGAGCTCCCCGCCACGGCGCCGGCAGATCCACTCGAACGCATGCAGCATCTCGAAGCACTCGCGCTCGCCGACCTGATCGTCGGCGACGTCGCTGCCGGTCCAACAACGGGCCCACCGATCGTCGTCATCGACGCGACGCAGACCAACGGCTCGGGCGGGCCGATGCTCGACTGGGGCCTGCCCATCGAGCTCCCGGCTTCAGTGCTCGACGACGTGCTCGGCCGGCGCGACCCCGAGGCTGTCATCGTTGCCAATGGTGTGGTGTTGCATGCCCCTGGCCGGCTGGATCTGGGTCGGACGACTCGCTTGGCCAACCGTGCGCAGCGACGAGCGTTGCAGGGCCTGTACGCGACGTGTGCGGTGCCGGGCTGCGCGGTGCACTACGACCGCTGCAAGTTGCACCACGTCATCTGGTGGCGCAACGGCGGGCGTACTGATCTTGACAATCTGCTGCCGATCTGCCAGCACCATCACAGCCTGTTGCACAACAACGGCTGGGACGTGACCCTCGGAGCGAACCGGGAACTTGAGATCCGAGTGCCCGACGGGACCATCTTGCGAGAGGGCCCGCCCAAACGCAGCGCCGCGTAGCGCGGGCGCGAACCGAACGACAGACCACATCACGCCGATCGTGCGTGTCTGCCCGGTCACGCCTGCCCGCGACTACCCACGCCTACTGATCTCCGGTCTTCGCTGCTCTGCGAAACCTCGGTTCGGGCTTCCCAGCGAAACGTCGGTCCTGTTGCTCGACCGAAACGTCAGTTCGCGTTGTTTGGCCAATCGTCAGTTCGTGCGGCGAGGAGGCGGTGGGGTGTCGGAATACCCGGGCGCCACCGCCTGTTGGATTGAGCATGACGCAGGGACACACGATCAGCACGCATGCCGAAGACGTACACGTTGAGGTTCGCCTCGATGGCGAGTTGGTGGCGAGCGCGAAGCGGCCCGTGCTGCTGGAAGAAACTGGCCTGCCCACCGCGTACTACCTGCCCAAGTCCGACTTGGTCGCTGACGCTCGGCCAATCGAGCTGAGCACGCACTGCCCGTTCAAGGGCGATGCGTCGTACTGGACCATCGAGGCCGGCGGCCGCACTCACGATGCCATCGCCTGGAGCTACGAGCAGCCCAAGGAGGGCGCCGAGGAGATCGAAGGCCACGTGGCGTTCTTCTCCGACCGGGCAGAGATCCTGGTCGACGGCTCCCCTCTCTGACCAGTCTTCCGGCAGACCCCCGAGGCTGCACCCACCAGGTCATGCGCGCAATCACGGTGAGTCGCCGCTGCCCTGCCCAGGTGGGGACCTTTGACCCTGACCGTTCACCGCTGGGGTCGATTCGCTGGAGATGTGTCTCAGCCGATCCGATCGATGCGCCTCGACAGTGAGGAACGGCCGTACATCGTCATCTGGGAAGTGACCCGCGCCTGCGGACTCGTTTGTGCACACTGCCGCGCCGACGCCCAGCATCATCAGAGTCCACTCGAACTCAGCACTGACGAGGGACGAGCGCTGCTCGACAACATCGCCGCGTTCGGCCCGCCGCGTCCAATCGTCGTGTTGACCGGTGGCGATCCACTCACCCGACCCGACCTGGTCGACCTGGTCGCGCACGGAACCGAGGCGGGCCTCAGCATGGCGCTCTCGCCGTCGGTCACCCCGCTCCTCACGCGTGAGGCCCTCGCCGATCTGCGAGCGGCGGGAGCCAAGGCGGTCTCGCTCTCGCTCGACGGCGCCATCGCTGCCACCCACGACGGCTTCCGCGGCGTGCCGGGCGTGTTCGACGCCACGCTCGAAGCGGGTCGCACGGTGCGCGATCTCGGATTCCGCCTCCAGATCAACACGACCGTCACGGCGGGCAACGTGCACGAACTCCCCGCCGTGCTCCGCCACGTGCTCGAACTCGAATCGACGCTGTGGAGTGTGTTCTTCCTCGTGCCGACCGGGCGAGGCGCCGACGTCGACAGCCTGAGTGCGGACGAGACGGAGGAGGTCATCCACTGGCTCCACGACGTCGCCAGCCTGGTGCCGACCAAGGCGACCGAAGCACCGCACTATCGCCGGATCGCCATCCAACGTGCGCGTGTCGACGATGTCGATGCCGCGTTCCCGGTCGGACCGCTCCGGCGCCAGCTCCGCGAGCAGACGCACATGCTGGTCGGCGACCGTCCAGCGCGGCGCAGCGGAGCGCGGCCACCTCTCGATGTCAACGCCGGGCGGGGCTTCGCGTTCATCGATCACCACGGGCTCGTCTACCCGAGCGGTTTCCTTCCCATGGTGGCCGGTTCGGTGCGCGAGCAGTCGTTCGCCGAGGTCTACCGCTCCTCACCGCTGCTGCAGTCCCTCCGTCGGCCCGACGATTTCGGTGGACGATGCGGACGCTGCTACTTCCGCGAAGTCTGTGGCGGGTCTCGATCCCATGCCTTCGCC
>JAJCXU010000100.1 GCA_029263275.1 Ilumatobacter sp. | reverse complement strand
GTCATCCAGTACGTCTATGAACGGTACGGACGGCACCACACCGCGCAGGTGGCCAACGTCATCACGTACCGTGCGCGTTCGGCAGTTCGTGACATGGCCAAGGCGCTCGGGTATGAGCCTGGTCAGCAGGACGCCTGGTCGAAACAAGTCGACGGTTGGGGCGGCGTCCGCGTCACCGCAGACCAGGATGGTTGCACCATTCCGCAGGCGGTGCTCGACCTCGCGCTCGAAGTCGAAGATGCGCCACGCCACCTCGGCATCCACTCGGGCGGGATGGTCATCTGTGACCGACCGGTGATCGAAGTGTGCCCCGTCGAGTGGGGACGGATGGACAAACGGTCGGTGCTGCAGTGGGACAAGGACGATTGTGCAGCCACCGGTCTGGTCAAGTTCGACTTGCTCGGCCTCGGGATGCTCTCTGCACTGCACTACGCCATCGACCTGGTCCGCGAACACCGTGGCTACGAAATCGACCTCGCCACGCTGCCGCAAGACGACGACGTCTACGCCATGTTGTGTCGGGCTGACACGATCGGCGTGTTCCAGATCGAATCGCGAGCGCAGATGGCCACCCTGCCGCGGCTCAAACCGCGCCGTTTCTACGACCTGGTGGTCGAAGTGGCCCTCATCCGGCCGGGGCCGATCCAGGGCGGGTCAGTGCACCCCTACATTCGACGTCGGAACGGCAAAGAGCAGGTCACGTACCTGCATCCATTGCTCGAGAACTCACTCGGCAAGACCCTTGGCATTCCGCTGTTCCAGGAACAGTTGATGCAGATGGCGATCGACGTTGCCGGGTTCACGCCCGCCGAATCCGACGAGTTGCGTCAGGCCATGGGTTCGAAACGGTCGGCTCGGCGGATGGAACAGTTGAAGGAGCGGCTGTACATCGGCATGGAGGCCAACGGCATCACCGGCGACATCGCCGAGGAGCTGTATCTCAAGATGAAGGCGTTCGCGAACTACGGGTTTCCCGAGTCGCACTCGGTGAGCTTTGCGTACCTGGTCTACTCATCATCGTGGATCAAGTACCACGAGCCGGCGGCCTTCTGCGCAGCGCTGCTCAATGCGCAGCCGATGGGGTTCTGGTCGCCGCACACGTTGGTGCGCGACGCCCGGCGCCACGGGGTCATCGTGCACACCCCAGACCTCAACGCATCACTGGCTGGTGCCACTTTGGAACCGTGTGAAGCCGACGGCGCAGGGGCCTCGGTCGGCGGTGTTGCTGTGCGCCTCGGGTTGGGATCGGTGCGTGGGGTCGGTGCCGATCTCGCCAACGAGATCGAGTCGGAGCGGAAACAGGGCGGCTTGTTCACCGACACCGAAGACCTAGTGCGCCGAGTCCCCGCACTGCAGCTTCCTCAGCTCGAGGCAATGGCAACGGCGGGTGTGTTCACCGAGTGCTTTGGGCTTGATCGGCGTGAGGCGATGTGGACCGTCGGCGCCACCGTGCAGTCACGTCCCGGTCGGTTGGCGGGCATGGTCACCGGTGAAGTGGCGCCGCGTCTGCCCGGGATGACACCGGTCGAAGAGGCGGTGGCCGACCTGTGGGCCACCGGAGTGTCACCGGATGGGCACCCGACACAGTTCATTCGTCAGGAACTCGACGAGATCGGGGTGCTCACTTCAGCGCAGTTGTGGGACCCCGAACCCGGTTCGATGGTGCATGTTGCCGGGGTGGTCACCCATCGTCAGCGCCCCCAGACGGCCCAAGGCGTCACGTTCCTCAACCTCGAAGACGAGACCGGACTGATCAACGTCGTGGTGTCGAAGGGGTGCTGGCACCGCTTCCGCAAGGTCGCACGTGAAGCGCCGGCGATGGTCATCCGCGGTCGGCTCGAACGCGCCGAAGGTGTGATCAACATCGTCGCTGAACGTCTCGACCCGCTCCCGATGCCCGGCAACCTCCGCAGCCGCGACTTCCGCTGACAGCGGTCAGTCTGTGCCAGGCACAGACTGACCGTCAGCGGATGGGGGAGGGGTGCATGCCGAGGTGGAGGTCGGTGCTGTCGTCAGGGTCGGGCACGTAGGGGTGTGCCAGCGCGACGGCTTCGTTCAGTTCGGTGCCGAGGCCGGGCTCGCGCGACGGGGTGACATAACCGTCTGCCCACTCGACCGGTCGCGTCAGCAGTTCGGCGTGGAAGCCCGACCAGTCTTGGATGCCTTCGATGATCAGCAGGTTCGGCAAGGTTGCCGCGAGCTGGATGTTCGCCGCACCGAGGATCGGTCCTGAATACAGATGGGGTGCGATCTGGCATCCGGCAGCTTCGGCGATCGCCGCGATCTTCTTCGCTGCGAGAATGCCACCACACCGACCGAGGTTGGGCTGCCAGATCGCTGCGGCCTGATGTCGGGCGAGCGCGGCGAACTCTGAAATCGTCGTCAACCGTTCGCCGGTTGCCACCGGGATCGTTGTCTGGCGAGCAACACGGGCCATCTCCTCGGGCTGATCCGGCTGCGTCGGCTCCTCGAACCACAGCGGGTCGAACTGTTCCAGCCGTCGAGCGAGGCGGATCGCTCCGGCGGCGGTGAACTGGCCATGTGTCCCGAACAGCAGGTCGGCGCGGTCGCCGACCGCCTCGCGGATTGCACCGGTGATCGCCACCGACCGCTCGATGTCGTCGAGGCTTGGCTGATGGCCGTCGAACGCCGTGTACGGCCCGGCGGGATCGAACTTGACGGCGTTGAAGCCTCGCCCGACCTCGAACAGCGCCTGATCGGCAGCTTGCATTGGGTCGGTGTACACGTCGGGCCGGTCGGCGGTCGGGTACAGGTAGGTGTAGGTCCGCAGTCGATCGTGCACGCGGCCACCGAGCAGGTCGCTGATCGGGAGGCCGGCATCCTTGCCGACGATGTCCCAGCAGGCCATCTCGATGCCGCTCATGATGCCGACGAGCGTGGGGTCAGGACGCAGTGAATAGCCACTGGAGTACATGCGGCGCCACAGCAGCTCGATCCGGTTCGGGTCGGCGTCGATCACCAGGCGGTCGGCGATGTCGGCCACCATGGTCGCCACAGTGTGCGGGCCAACGGTCGCGACGTAGATCTCGCCGTAGCCGACGACACCGGTGTCGGTGGTGAGCTTGACGACGATGAAGTATCGGCCGCCGTGGTGCGGTGGTGGATTGCCGATAACAAAGGTGGTGCAGTCGGTGATCTTCACGCCGCCACCCTGGCACACCGAGCAGCCACCAGGGCCTGACCTAGACCCCGGTGTCGAGTGGCGCTGACGGAACGCCGCGGCTCAATAGCTGCTGGAGCACATCGATGAACGCGACAGGTGCAAACCCCACGGCGGTGGCAACGCCTGCCGCCACACGTTGGGACTGCGAGGAGATCTCATCGACGGTCCACCACCGCATCTCGTGGACTCGTTCCGCCCGCATCTGCTCCCAGCCAATCGCAGGTACCGGGTCGAAGCGCTCGGTGGGGACGAGGTGGATCTGATCGCGCTGGCCGTCGTAGGACCCGTCGAGAAACGGAATCACGTGCTCGCGAGTCCAGATGTGCGGACCGACGTTGGCGTTGGTCAACCCGGTTTCCTCGGCCAGTTCGCGATGCAGAGCGGTGAGATGGTCCTCGCCCGGGTCGAGGCCGCCACCTGGGAGTGCCCACACGTGGCGTGTCGGAAACTCGAACCGGACGAGCAGGACCTCACTGTCAGGTGTGAGTAGCAGTGCGCGCACCGCCTGGCGGATGCGGAGATCGGCCGGGGTGGCGGAGTCAGTCACTCGGGGAGTCGCTCAGGCCGTCGTTGAAGTCTTTGTACAGGCCATACATCGCCTTGCACTCTTCGCAGACGGGCAGCTGCTTGGGATCGCGCGACGGCACCCACGTGAATCCACACAGGGCTTCGATCGGCGTTCCCATGACCCGAGCCTCGAGGACCACGGCCTGGGCATTCTCGCCCCGCTTCACTTTGACAATGTGTGCCGCAGTGGGTTCTTCGGTTTCCGTCACCTCTTCGGTGAGCAGATCCGTGTCCTGCACCGGCATCGTTTCCAGATCGGTCATGGGATCAGTGAATCACATCGCGGACCCAATGAGGTACGGTAGATCCCGTGTTGATCACCATCATCGTCACCGTCGCGGCAGTTGCTGCAGCCGCGGGCGCCGTGATTTCGGGTGAACGCAACAACGACAAGACGCCCGTGCCGATCCCGGTCCGCACGAAGCCACGCCGCGACTGACGTCTGCTTCGGCCCGCGGCCGCGCCGCCTCACGGTCTGACCGTCTGACACATGGCACATCGCTGCAGTGAGCCTGATCCACCCTGAATCAGACACCATGGAGCAATGGCTGGCGGACGAACAGGATTGAAGGAGTCGTTCGCCTCGTTGTCACTGCCTGACTACCGGCGTCTCTGGTGGGCCGGAACGTTCTCGTTCATGGCCGTGCAGATGCAATTCCTGCTGCGGGGCATCCTCGCCTGGGAGCTGACTGAGCGCGACGGGGCGATCGGGCTCGTCTATCTCGTCTTCGGCGGCACGATGCTGATCGCGACGCCGCTTGGTGGCGTTGCAGCTGATCGGCTGCCGAAACGAACGGTGATGTTGTGGAGCCAAGTGGCACTCACCGCCGGCGCGACGGCGATGGGTCTCGCTGTGGTCACCGGAACCGAACAGTTCTGGATGCTTGCTGCAGCTGGGCTGGTGCAAGGCACCGCCTTCGGGTTCTACGGACCAGCTCGTGTCGCCTTCACCACCGAGCTGGTCGGACGAGAACAACTTGGCAATGCCATCACCCTGTCGCTGTTGAGCATGAACGGCACCCGAGTGATTGCGCCGTCGTTTGCTGGCGCATTGGCCGGCATCGCCTTCTTCGGCATCGGTGGCGCCTACCTGATCGCCGGCGCGTTCTCGTTCATGTCGTTCCTTGCGGTGTTGCGTCTTCCCAACGTCGCCCCGACGGCAGACCTGCCACCGGCGCGGCCGTTGGCTGAGATCATCGACGGGGTGCGCTACGTGCGGTCGCGACCCCATCTGCGCCGACTCCTGGTCAGCTCATTCATCGTCATCATGTTCGGCTTCAACTACGTCGTGTTCATCCCGGCGCTGGTCAAAGACACCTTTGACCTCGACAACGACGGATGGGTGGGCTTGATCAGCTCTGCCGCGTCGGTGGGTGCAGTGGCGGTCGGGCTCTGGCTGGCTGGCCGCGCGGATGAACCGGGCCGATGGAGGGTGATGGCGGTCACCGGCACGATCTTCGGAGTCGGCGTCGCCGCGCTTGCACTGTCCCCGACATTCTGGATCGCGGTGCTCGTCGTCGTCATCATCGGCGGAGGCACGACGGGGTATCAGTCGCTGTCGAATGCCATCGCGCTCAACTTGACCGAGCCGTCGCACCAAGGCCGCGTGCAGTCCTTGCTCCAGCTCAGCTTCGCTGGCTTCGGTATCGCCGCGCTTCCGTTGGGATTGCTCGCCGAAGCAATCGGCCGTCGCCAGACCATCGCGTTGATGGGCATCATCGCCACCGCGGCGATGCTGACCTATGCAGTCGCTGAGCGGTCAGCTCAAGACGAGATCGAAGCAGGCGAGCCTGAGGCGGCCCAGACGTCGACGCCGGCCATGGCCAATCGGACACCGGCGACGGAGATCAACTCGTCAACTCGGTCAGCTCAGCCGTGATGTTGGCGCGTGCTGCGTCTTCCCACCGATCGCGCCCGCGTGCGGTCGCATAGATCGTCGGCCGCTCGAGAAACCCGGACATCACCGTCGTTCGCCCCGACGTCCACTCGGCCTTGTCGAAATGGCCGTACTCGTCGCGGACTGCCGAGACGTAGGAGCGGTAGGAATCAGGATCGGCGCCGAGGATCGCCAGGTCGGCATCGAACAACACGGCGGTGTCGCCGTCGGCAGGATCGAGATGGGTGGCCGTGCCTTCGATCATCGCGCTGACCAGCGCGACACGTGACGCCTCCCATCCGAGGGCGGTGAGATCGCGTCGCGCCAGGCGGGCGCTCGCTCGCTCATTGGCCGGATGCTGCGACTCGTAGATCGCATCGTGGTAGAGCGCTGCAGCGACCACGACGCCGAGATCGTTGACCTGCTCGGAACCGGCAAGATCGTCGATGTGGCCGAGCACTGCTTCGACGTGCCCGATGCGGTGGTATCGACGTTGGCGCTCGCGGTGCCGGCTGACCAGGCGGTCGAACAATTCGATGTCAGAGCTGACGTGCGCGATCCAGGCGAGTTCGGCGACACCCTGAATTCGGTCGGAGTCGGATTGGTCGTCACCGCGGTGGGTGGAGCGTGAGTTCACGGATGCAGTCTGGCAGGCTGCACGGCGTGACCATCCTGATCGACGAGGCGCGCTGGTGGCACCGCGGTGAGAAATGGTGTCACCTGGTGAGCGACCTGTCGTACGACGAGCTCCACGATTTCGCCGATCTGGTCGGTATCCCGCGCCGCGGTTTCCAGGGCGACCACTACGACATTCCCGAGTCGTATCGGCCCCGAATGATCAAGGCCGGAGCCGTATCGGTCGAGAGTCGAGAACTACTGCGCCGATTGCGCAGTGCCGGCCTTCGGCTGTCGCCAGCTCAACGGCGGGAGCGCAAGGCGGACCTCTCCCGAACTGGGTCTGACTGATCAGCTCGCCCATCGAGCTGGCACACCAGAGAATTCACGCGGGCATGAGATCGATGTGCCGACGACAAACCATTCGATGAGCTCGATGTCTGACTCCCAACAGGACTGGTCAGCCTCATGCCAGCGGGCCAGATCTTCGACCTCGAATTCGCCGTCGGGGCGAACCGATGCCACCACGAGGCTGGCGACGTTGAGCGAGAGCCGTGCCGACTCTGCGAACGCGTCGATGACGCCGATGACGGCATCGGGGTCGGTAGTGCCCGAGACGCACGCGATGCTCACGCCGCATCGCTGGTCGTCGAGTGCAACCACCAGGGTCTCGGGGGAGGACTCGGACGACACCACCATCAAGATGAGTCGCAGCGCGTCGAGCCGCGTCTCAATGGGGTCGATGTGGGCGCGCGGGAAATCATTGAATGACAGCGACGGGAACATGGGGCCTCCTGTGGCACTCGACGATGCGGGCGGGCTGCAGGTCGAGCGAATGGCGTTGATGGCAGGAGGGAGTCGGTGAGAGGCACCATACCGACGAGCTGTCACAGTGTTGAGTGGGCCGTCGCCGTGGGCACTACGGTCACCCCGATGAGCGACTTCAGCCCCTCCACCGACCAACTCGTCGAGCTCAACGCCGAATTTGCCGCGGGGTTCGCCGACCACGATCTCCAGGTCGCGCCGCTGCGCAAGATGGCCGTTGTTGCCTGCATGGACTCACGAATGGACACCTTCAAGCTGCTCGGCTTGGAGAATGGTGAGGCGCACATCATCCGCAACGCCGGCGGCATCGTGTCCGATGACGTGATTCGCTCGTTGTGCCTCAGCCAACGTGCCCTCGGCACGCGCGAGATCGTGCTGGTGCACCACACCGACTGCGGCCTGCAGAAGGTCACCGATGATGGCTTCAAGACGCAGTTGGAACAGGAGTTGGGCATCAAGCCGCGATGGTCGGTCGAATCCTTCGACGACCCGTTCGTCGATGTCCGTCAGTCGATGCAACGTCTCCTGGTCACGCCGTTCGTTGATGCCTCGCACATGCGCGGCTTCGTCTACGACGTCACAACCGGCAAGATCAACGAAGTCACCATCGACTGACGTCTGGGTCGCGGCGTGCCGCGATCGGCGAACAACCGATGGGGCTCAGCGCTGGCCAGGGCTCTATCCTGAATGACATGGCTGATGTTCGGATCTATCACAATCAACATTGAAACTCTTCGGTCAATGCCGTGCGCATTGCAGAAGAACTCGGTGTCGACTTCGAGACCGTCAACTACATCAAGAACCCGCCTGATGCGGACGAGATTCGCGGCATCATCGCCAAGCTCGAAG
>JAJCXU010000099.1 GCA_029263275.1 Ilumatobacter sp. | reverse complement strand
ACCGATCCGCACCTCGGTGAGCGCGAAGGTCGTTGCGCTGTTGACCACGACGAGGTCGCAGGCAGCCATCAGTCCGATGCCGCCGGCGCGTACGGCGCCATCGACTGCCGCGATGGTGGGCCGCTCGGTGTCCATCAGGCGTTCGAGTGCGTGCACCATCGGTCCCGAATCGGGCGGGCCGTCAGATCGCTCCTTCAAGTCTGCGCCCGCGCAGAACGCTGGTCCTTCGTGGCGGAGCACGATGGCGCGTGCCTGAGCGGCTTCAGCAGCATCGATCCCGCTGTGGAGGCCGGCGAGCAGCG
Organism: Ilumatobacter sp.; assembly: GCA_029263275.1. Taxonomy (GTDB): domain Bacteria; phylum Actinomycetota; class Acidimicrobiia; order Acidimicrobiales; family Ilumatobacteraceae; genus Ilumatobacter_A. The sequence goes on along the minus strand of JAJCXU010000099.1, from coordinate 7,323 downwards.
CTTTCGACAGCGCGTTGCGGTTGTGCTGCGAGTCGAGCGTGATCGTGGCGACGTCATCAGCGATCAGCGTGTGAACCAATTCGGACATGGGCCGAACGTAGCTCCCGCCGCTCCCGAAACATGCTGCGAGCGCGCCCGTGGCGGACTGCTTGGGCACGAAATTCTGACGATTGGTGGGCTTTGAGGTGGGATCGGGCTGACCAACGGGAGGGGTTTCGCGTACGCTCAAGGTGTGACTGAACTTCGCAACGACTTCCCCGCAGGCGTGCTCACTGGCGAGGCGGTGAACCAAGTCTTCGCGCTGGCCAAAGACCAGCAGTTCGCGCTGCCCGCAGCCAACTGCATCGGCACCAACTCGATGAATGCCGTGATGGAGGCCGCCGGCAAGCTCAACAGCCCGGTCATCGTTCAGTTCTCCACGAGCGGTGCCGCGTTCGTTGGCGGCAAGAACGTTCCCGTCGATGGCAGCCGTGCGTCGATTCTCGGCTCGGTCGCTGGTGCCAAACACGTGCAGACGATGGCCGAGGCGTATGACGCACGCGTCATCCTCCACACCGACCACTGCCCGAAGGGGAAGCTCCCCTGGATCTCCGGCCTGCTCGACGTCGGCGAAGAGCACTTCGCTGCCACGGGCGCCCCGCTGTTCAGCTCGCACATGCTCGACCTGTCCGAAGAGCCGATGGAAGAGAACCTCGACATCTGCGTCGAGTACCTCAAGCGGATGGCGCCGATGGGCATGACCCTCGAGATCGAACTCGGCATCACCGGCGGCGAGGAAGACGGTGTCGACAACTCCGACGCGAACCCCGAGGACCTCTACTCGAAGCCCGAAGAGGTCGCGTACGCCTACGAGCGGCTGATGGAGGTCAGCCCGAACTTCACGATCGCTGCAGCATTCGGCAACGTCCACGGCGTGTACAAGCCGGGCAACGTGAAGCTCACGCCGACGATCCTGCGCGACGCTCAGGCTCACATCGCCGAGAAGTTCTCGACCGATTCCGACAAGCCGGTCAATTTCGTCTTCCATGGCGGCTCTGGTTCGACGGCAGCCGAAATCGAAGAGGCACTCGGCTACGGCGTCATCAAGATGAACATCGACACCGACCTCCAGTGGGCGTTCTGGGATGGCATCCGTGCGTACGAGGCAGAGAAGCACGACTACCTGCAGGGTCAACTCGGCAATCCCGAGGGCGCCGATGCGCCGAACAAGAAGAGCTACGACCCTCGTGCGTGGCTCCGAGCCGGTGAGGTGACCTTCGTCGATCGTCTCGAGCAGGCCTTCCGCGAACTCAACAACGTCGACACCCTCGCCTGAGTGCGCATTCCGACGATCGATCTTGGTCGGTTGCGCGGCAGCGCGGCTGATCGGCAGGCGCTCGCCGAAGAATTGACGGCGGTCTACCACGACATCGGGTTTGCCGTGCTCGTGAACCACGGGCTGCCGGAGGGCTACCTCGATCGCGTCTTCGAGATGATGGCCGCGTTCTTCGCGCTGCCTGAGGATCAGAAGTTGCTGATCGACAAACACAAGTCTCGGCACTTCCGCGGCTGGGAAGCTGTCGGCACCGAGTTCACGAACAACCGTCCCGATATCCGCGAACAGATCGATGTCTGGTCGGAACGGCCCGCGCTCGCCGCCGATGTCGAGCCGGCGTACCTTCGGCTCCTCGGTCCGAACCAATGGATGCCCGATGACGTGCTCGCAGAACAGCGGGCCCTGACGCTCGACTGGTTCGATCGCCTGGGCACGCTTGCCGACGAAGTGCTCAGCCTCTTCGCCGTGGGACTGGAACTCGATGCCGATCACTTCTGCACGGCATTCGACGACAGCTCGATGTCGTTGACGAAGTTCATCAACTATCCGCCAACGCCCGACGGTGCCGCGGGCGTCAACGCACATCACGACACTGGGTTCGTGACCTTGCTTGCAGCGGGCCCCACGCCGGGGCTGCAGGTGCTCGATCCGACCGGTGACTGGATTGATGTGCCGGTGGTGCCGGACTCGTTCGTCCTGAACATCGGCGAGATGCTGCAGGCGATGACCGGGAACTACCTCGTCGCGACGCCACATCGGGTCATCACCAGTGAGCCCAGGATGTCGGCCGCGTACTTCCACGGACCATCACTCGACACGGCCCTCGATCCGATCACCCTCGATCAGCGCTTCATCGACGCGGTCGCTCAGAGCGAACGGCACCGCACTGCTGGGTTCATGGCGACGAAGGAACAGACCGAGGCGGGCGTCGGCGACATGGCGAGTGCGACGCACACCAATACGTATGGGGATCAGCTGTGGAACTACTTCGCCCGCAGCTACCCCTCGATGATGGAACAGCACTATCGAAAATAGTTACCAAAGGGGTCTGACCCCTTCCGTAACTATTGGTCGCGGATTGCTTCGAGGAACTCAACGACTTCGCTCTGGTGTCGCGTGCGCTTCATCGGCGGGAGCGCCGACACGATGTCCCAGCGGTAGCGCGCCTTGCCCAGCCGTGGGTCCATCACCGCGACGACGCCTTTGTCCGTCGTTGTGCGGATGAGTCGCCCGCAGGCCTGCGCCAACATCATTGAGGCCCGCGGGATGTCGATCTGGCTGAATGCGGCCGGACCGAGGAGATCGCGCCGCGCTGACAGCAACGGATCGTCTGGGCGCGGGAACGGGATTCGGTCGATGACCACCAGCGAGAGCGTCTGGCCCGGAACATCGACGCCCTGGAACAGCCCGGCGGTGGCGAAGAGGCACGTCTCCTCGGAGTCGGTGAACGCCTTGACGAGTGCGGGCTTGGGCAGGTCGCGTTGGGTGAGGATCGGCATGCTGAGCCGACTCTTCATCTCGTCTGCAGCTTCATCCATGGCGCGGTAGCTCGTGAACAGCGCCAAGGTCCGGCCGCCCGCAGCGTTGATCAGAGCCTCGAGTTCATCGTTGGCCTTCGCCCGGAAACCAGCGTCGTTCGGGTTGGGCAGATGGATCGCGTTGTACAGGATCGAGTTCGCCTCGTAGTCGAACGGGCTGCCGACATCGGCGACCTCGAACTTGCCGGTGTCCATACCGACGCGTTCAGCAAGTGACGAAGGAATGGTTGCGCTCGTGAGTATCGCTGTGCGCTTCGTCCAGACCCCTTCGTTCATGGTCGGGCCGACGTCGAGGGGAGCGATCTCGAGCCGCGGCGATTCGCGTGACCCCGAGACGAAGGCGACGTGGCCCTCGCGGCCTTCGATCGCGATGTCGAGCTGAGTGATCGAACGGCCCGTCATCGTCTGGGCTCGCAGTTTGCGCTGCTTGGCGTCCTCGTTCTTCGTGTCGATGGCGATGAGCGTGTCGTTGACGTCGCCGAGTCGCAGGCGGGCGTCGGTCAGCACCTCTTGGATCTCGTCGGGGAGCGGGGCGGTCAGTCGCTGCCCGAGTTCATCACCCAGGACGTCGCGGAGGCTTGAACCGATCTCGGCGATACCGCCGGTGAGGCTGGGGTCGGTGATGTTCTTGCCGACAACCCCCGACAGCGCGGTGAACCGACCGGGCGAGACCTCGACGCCGACCGTGTCACTCATCGTGTCTTCGAGCACGTGCGCCTCATCGAACACGACAACGTCGTGATCGGGGAGGATAGCGCCGTCGCTCGCCACGTTGAGCCCGTACAGGTAGGTATTGACGACGATCACGTCGGCAGCGGCTGCTCGACGCCGTGCCTGTTCGGCGAAGCACGGATCTCCGAGCGGACACTTGTCGGCGCCGGGGCATTCATCGCTGCCGACGCTGACCGAGCGCCACGCATTGTCCGACGGTGACCAGTCGAGTTCTGCTTGATCGCCCGTGGCTGACGTGCCGGCCCACTCTGCGATCTTCTTGACCTCGGCCTGTGTGACGACCGCCAGAGTGTCGAGTTCGAGCTGCCCTTGCTCGCCGCCGCTCATCTCCTTCAAACGCTGCAGGCAGACGTAGTTGCTCCGGCCCTTCAGCACAGCGAAGTCGAAGTCGACGTCGAGATGTTCGGCGAGGAACGGCAGGTCCTTGTTTGCCAACTGATCCTGCAAGGCCTTGGTCGCGGTAGCTACGACCAGTCTTTTACCCATGACGATGCCAGGAACAAGGTAGGCCAGGGTCTTGCCGGTGCCGGTGCCAGCTTGGACCACCAGGTGGCGGTCATCGCCAATCGCAGCGGCAACCAGGTCGGCCATCTGCTGCTGGCCCCCACGCACCTCGGATGAGTCGAGCGCACCAACGGCGGTAGCGAGGGCCTCAGCAACGTCGAGGCGCCGATCATCAGTGGTCTTGTCGGCGTCTGGCATGCGCCGTCAGGGTACGTGGAGGCGGGCCGCTCACCGACGGATGGTCAGGGCCGCGGCGTTGGTTCCCTGAGCCCAGCGGCCACGTCGGCACACACCACGGCGTGACCGAAGGTGGCAAGCGCCTCGCGATCGTCCTGGGGGAGCACGTTGACGCTTTCCGGTTGGGTCTTCGGTTCCAGCAACTCCCGAAGGCCATGGCCGAAACCTGTGTCAACGCGATCGATCACGCGCCCCACGTTGAGACGGAGCAGCTGGGCCACACGCTTGTCCAGCCACGCGCTGGCGGGTGCGGTCAGTGCTTGGTCTGCGAGTTCGCGCAGGCGCTTCTCCACCGAAAGCGCATCCGCAGGCGTGGGCTGGGTGGCTTTGCTCACCTCGATGTTGGTGCCCCAATTGTCAGGCATCACCGACAAACGAGCATGCTGTTCCTCGCGCTTGTCGAGGAGTTGGCGATGGGATTCGGTGAGGTACGGCTGCTGTTGGTCCATGGGTACATCTTGCACGCTTGGTGTCACACAGTTCGGCCGAAACAACGCAAGGAACCCTGTGACACCCCCTCGGTAGTGTCCGATTCGTGGATTCAAGTGGCTTCGACCCCGAGACAGCAACGACGGCAGACCTCGCGAAATCGATCGAGCGCGTCCTGGTCGAGGAAGGGCCATGGGAGGAGGTGCGGGCGTTCCAGGAGAAGTACGGGCCTTGGCTCAAAACCCCTTCACCCAGATTCAGAGATGGCGAGATGACGTGGACCGAGGCGGGCGAGGACGACAGCGCCATGACTGCCGAGCTTCGAGCGGAACTACCTCGGCTCGGTCTGGTCGAGCACGGACGGGCGATGGTGCGGTGGTTGCGGGTCGAACCGACCCACCGACTGGCAGACCGAGCCGATGAACTGCCCCTCCGCTCCCATCCTTGGCTGAATGCGCTGGAGCGCTACCACACCGCAGAGAGCACGCCGATTCCCAGCAGCAAGGATGATCGCACAGGGTCTGACGCCGTGCGCGCCGAACGACGACGCGCCCGAAAGGCGATGATCTCGGTAGCCCGACGCGAGGGATTCACCTGGAACGCCTACAAGCGTGAGTTCGTACCGTCATGGCGGTGGCGCCTGATGTCGGCACTGGTTCCGGTGCTTGTTGTCGGATCGGTCGGTGGAGGCGCATGGGCCACCTTCGCAGCGGTGACCGCATCGAACGGCTCCGAACGTGCGGGATTCCTCGCAGTGGTGGCAGCGCTGGTGTCGGTGCTCGTCACGATCCTCGTCGGACGGCGCTGACTCACCTGCGAGGCGTCGAGGGCCTCATCCGATCGATCAGTGATGCCGAGGGAGTGGCAGGGACAGACTGGAGAGCTCGCGCAGGTGGGACGGCGGCGATCGACCAGCGCAGTGCAAGCAGCGCCTTCGGACTCAGACCATGGCGGTCCTCGATCTGTCGGAGCTCAGCGAGCCGTGGACGCATGCCGAGCGGATCACGCACGTTGGCCTCGCGCAGCACCATCGCAGCATGCAACGTGCGGCCCGACTGGTCCCACTGGGTGGCCTGCGGCGTTGACCAGACCCAGGCCCACCAGTCACGCGTTGGTTTCGACCAGGAGTTCCACCCTCGAGGCAGCGGTGGCAGTCGAGGAGCCCGGCCAGTGCGGCCCTCGGCGGGGAGTGCCACGGGTGTGAACCTGGCGGCGTTTCGGCGCACTGCGTTCGGCTTGGGCGGTGGTCCTGGCATGGCTCATCTCCTCTGCGAGCGTCACCACGATCAGGGTGCCGTGGTGCTCGGTGTGCAGGTTGGGTGCGGTCATCTCTGCCTCTCGTTGGTGAGTGGCTGGTGACGTCGCGAAAACTTCGGATCGTGTACATGGTCCTAGGAAGGGCCGACTCGTTGGGTCGTTCGCATGGTTCCATGCTTTTTGATAGCCCCTCCCCTGGGTGGGGCAGGAGCCCCACGCGTCCGAGCAAGTGGACGCGTGGGGCTGCTGCGTGCTGCTGTCGGTGCCTCGCGCCTGCCTGCTCTCGGAGTGGGGGAGCAGGTGACCACCGGCAGCAGATCAGGCGGTGAGGTCGAGCACCGCGAATGCCTGGGGGCGGAGGACGCCGTGGCCGACTCGGGCCTCTGCTCGCCAGGTGATGGAGTTGGTGGAGAAGTTGGTGCCGCTCCGGTCACCGTCCACGCGCATGGATTCACGCACGAACAGCCGGACCTGGCGCCAGTCGCCGAGGATGGCCTGGCCTGCGGGGACGCTGTTGGTCTGGATGCGTCGGACGTTCTGGAAGATGCGGGCCTCGAGGTCGCTGTGGAACTGGCCCTGGTTGTCGGTGGCGAGGTCCACGCGCTCGGCGTCCTGCGGGTTGATGGCGAGGGCGGTGGGCTGCTCGTTGATGGCAGCGAGCGCGGTGCCGCCCTTGCGGATGGTGGTGAGCAGGTCAGTGGACCAGGTGACGTTGAGGATGCCGGAGGTGTTGAGGATGCCCAGCTGGTTGGCGCCGGTGCCGTCGCCGTTGAGCAGCTGGTCCTCGATGGCGTCGGTGACGCCTTCGACCATCTCGCCGCCGAACCACATCACGAAGTCCTCGTGATCCTGGAGGAAGCGTTCAGGCATCGGCTCGGACAGGTGGGCGACCACGCTGGCCTCGCCTTCCTGCGGGGCCACGGTGAACACGCTGGTGGGCTTGGTGGCGCCGTCCGCGACGGGCGCGGCGTTGTTGGTCCGTGCGGTTTGGCGCAGGTACTGGAACTTGTTGCCCTCAGTCAGCTGGCGGCGATCCACGATGAGATCGACCAGGCGGTTCGGGTCGTGGGGGAGGCCAGCGATGATGCCGACGGGGTGCGGCACATCGATCGGTGAGGTGACCAGTGCGGCGCCGTGAGCCTCGGTCGCGCCGGGCACGATGAGACGGGCGGCCTCGTCAGCAATGCGGTAGGCGTAGCTGTCGCCGGGGTCGATGCTGGAGCCTGCGGCGGCGTCGAGGGCTGCGTGGAGTTCGTTGGTGGCCTGTTCGACTTCGGTGCCGATCTCGTCGCACTTGGCGTATGCGGCCTC
>JAJCXU010000098.1 GCA_029263275.1 Ilumatobacter sp. | reverse complement strand
GCCGTGGTTCTCGACCATGAACTCGTAGTTCGCACGGTGCCGGGAACGCTGCACCGGTTGCAGGGTGACAATGCGTCGGTCGTCGAATGGCTGAATCGCCAGCACGATCTCGGCAACGACCGCGTCGTCGGGTTCGCCCTGCGGGATGACGCGGACGGCAATGACGCTCGGGCCAGCCGATGTTGTCGGAATCGCCGGTGGCGTGACGAGCACGTCGACAACGTCCTGGGAGCCGCCGAACAGCGTGATGTTGCCTCGCTCGATCGTCGTCCAGCTCGCAGACAGACCGGCGGGGACGATCGTGTAGGACTCAGTCGACTGACCCAGGTTGTGGATCGACAAGGGCAGCATCACTTGCGCGCCCGGCTGGGCGACCATCTCATCGCTGGAGAACCACGTCTGCACTGACACGTCCGACAAGGTACTGGCTGGCCCGCCGCCACGTCCCGCATCCCCACCACCCGAAATTCGTGCCGAACCGGCCCTCTGAGGGCACTCTCGACACGAATTCTTGATTCGGTGGTTTGGGGCTGCCGGCTGGGCTCGGACGCGACGCGGTGGGAAAGATGGGGTGACGGATGCTGTCTCCTAGGCTGGAGACGTGCCGACGATCCGCCCGCGCCGCCTTCGACGTACTGCTGCCATGCGTGATTTGCTGTCGGAAACCCACGTCCGTGTCGATGACCTGATCGCCCCGCTGTTTGTGCGTGAGGGAATCGACCAACCGGTACCGATCGACTCGCTCCCCGGCGTCGCGCAACACACTCGCGAATCACTGCGTGCAGAGGTGTCCGGTCTCGCCGAGTTGGGCGTGAAGTCGGTCATCCTCTTCGGGGTGCCGACCGAGAAGGACGCAACCGGGAGCGGCGCGTCCGACCCCAACGGCATCGTGCAGCTCGCACTTGAAGACCTGCGCTCCGAAGTCGGCGACGACGTCGTGGTGATGACCGATCTGTGCGTCGACGAGTACACCGATCACGGCCATTGCGGCATCGTTGACGAGCACGGCAATGTCGACAACGACGCCACGCTCGACCTCTACGTACAGGCCGCACTTGCGCAGGCCCGAGCAGGGTCACAGGTCGTGGCGCCCAGCGGGATGATGGACGGCCAAGTCGCTGCGATCCGTACCGCGCTCGACGCCGAGAGCTTTCATGAGGTGGCAATTCTCGCCTACGCCGCCAAGTACGCGAGTGGGCTGTACGGGCCCTTCCGCGATGCGGTCGATGTCGAGATTGCCGATGGCGGCGACCGGCGTGGCTACCAGCAGGACTATCGCAACGTTCGCGAGGCGCAACGCGAGATCGATCTCGACATCGCCGAGGGTGCCGACATGATCATGGTCAAGCCGGCTCTGGCATACCTCGACGTGATCGCCGATGCCGCGGCCCGTGTCGATGTGCCCGTCGCGGCGTATCACGTCTCTGGCGAGTACGCGATGATTCATGCTGCGGCACAGAACGGTTGGATCGACGGCGACGCCGTAGCGATCGAGCACCTCACGGCGATCAAGCGCGCCGGTGCCAACGTCATTCTCACCTACTTCACCCGCTGGTTCGCCGAGCAGAACCAGTAGACGGTCAGTCTGTGCCTGGCACAGAGTGACCGCCCGACAGGAGCAACATGGCCGACACCCTCATCCCACCTTGTGACGTCACGCGCTGCGCGACCGCGGGCTGCACGCCGACCGTCTGCGTGGGCGCCGGCATTGCCTCGAACACGGAGATGTTCGACCGGTCAAAGCGGGCCATCCCCGGTGGCGTCAACTCCTCAATCCGGGCGTTCAAAGCCGTCGGTGGGGAGCCGTACGTGGTCGCCAGTGCCAACGGCGCGACGATCACCGACGTCGAAGGAACCACCTACTTCGATCTGGTCCAGAGCTACGGAGCGGTGATCCTCGGGCATGCGCACCCTGCGATCACCGAAGCAGTCACGGCAGCGGTCGTCGACGGAACGTCGTATGGCGCGCCCACGCCCCGCGAGATGAAGCTCGCAGAGGCCATCAGCGAGCGTGTGCCGAGCTGCGAACGCGTGCGCCTCATGAACTCCGGCACTGAAGCCACCAGCACGGCAGTGCGTCTAGCACGCGGCGTCACCGGGCGCGACCGCATCGTCACCTTTGCCGGCAACTTCCACGGGGCGACCGACGCGCTGCTCGTGGCTGGCGGCAGTGGTGTGGCAACCCTCGGCCTGCCGGGCACCGCTGGTGTGCCGAACGGCGCGGTGGCCGAAACGATGGTCGTGCCGTACAACGTCGTTCCTGAGCTCGACGACCAGGTGGCGGCAGTCATTGTCGAGCCGGTGGCTGCGAACATGGGCGTCGTCGCACCGGTCCCGGGCTTCCTCGCCGGGTTGCGCGCCGAATGCGATCGTGTCGGCGCACTGCTCATCTTCGATGAGGTGATCACCGGCTTCCGCCTCGGTTCCGGAGGAGCCCAGGCCAAGTACGACGTTCGGCCCGACATCACCTGTTTTGGCAAGGTCATCGGTGGCGGTCTGCCCATTGGATCGATTGGCGGCCGTGCCGACATCATGGAGCACCTGTCGCCGCTCGGCCCGGTGTTCCACGCCGGGACGTTGTCGGGCAATCCGCTCGCCACTGCCGCCGGGCTCGCCGCGCTCGGGCAACTCACCGACGATGTGTACATGGAGCTGATGGCCCGCGCCCGTCACCTCGCTGCTGGCATGCGCGACGCCTGCGCGTCCGAAGGTTTTGTTGCATCCTTCCCGGTTGTCGGAACGCTGATGGGCATCGTCTGTGGCGATGCCGCAGGCACGGTTCAGAACTTCGACGACGCCAAGCGCACCGATGAGGCTGGGTACTCAGCGTTCTTCCAGGCGATGCTCGCTGAAGGTGTCGCCATGGCGCCCGGCGCGTACGAAGCAATCTTCGTCGGAGTGGGCCACACCGACGAAGTGATCGACGCGATCGTTGCGAAGACTGCCAGCGCCGCTCGTCGCGCTGTGGCCGCGCTCGCTGGCTGATCGGGTGCCACCCCCGTTGCCGGACCCGCCGCTACGTTGGCGGCCGTGAGGCAGCTGTTCACCTGGCGATTCTTGGCAGTGGTTGCTGCCTTGGCGGGCCTGGCACTGCTCATCAACGCAGTCGTCGTCGATGACGATCAGCTTGCAGCGGTGCTCGAACCGGAGACCGTGGATCGACGCATCGACCTGATTGCGGGGGTCTTCAAGGCTGAAACCTCCGACGACTTCGAGATGGGCAGCGACGGCCGGACCACGGGATTTGTCGACTTCACTCTCGAGAATCGGAAGATCATGCGCGTTGCTCCGGGAACGCCCGGTGAAGTCGACTGCCGATTGACGTCGATTGGTCGATGTGTGGTCTTCGTCGACCTGCTCGGCGAAGCCGTCATCTGGTTCTCGGTGCTGAGGCGAGCAGAGCGGGACACGGTCGAGCTCGGGCCGATCGTCGATCTCGAAGACGGCTACGCGCTGTTCGAGAACGGCTGGCAGATCAAGTATCCGCCCGTGATCGACCGTCGGTGTGAAGGCGAGGACATCGTCAGCTTCAGCGACTTCCTCCGCCGTTTCGGCCCCGGCAGCACCACGGTGGTCGACGTCGCATCGCAAGAGGTGCTCCGTGTGCGCTGTGCCGGTGAAGATCGTGTGGTCGTGACCACAACGACCGAGCCACCGATCGAGCTGCCGATCATCGGCGACGAACCGATCGAGGGCGACCCGATCGACGAGAACGACGGGGTCGTCGAAGTGCCGACCACGCTGCAGGAAACGTCGGACAACGTCACCGGCAACATCGACGACAACTGACTGCGTCGCTCTCAGGCGAGCAGCGTGTGTGCGGCGGCGAGCCCCGAGTTGTGGGCGCCCTCGATCTTCGGTCCGGCGAAGGCGTCGCCGGCCATGATGACCTTGCCGTTCGCGGTGGTCCAGCACGGGTCGGGCCAGATCGATCGCGGTGTGGCGAGACGCCACTTCTTCAAGGAGCGCTCGACAATCGTCGCGTCGCCGAGCCATGGCTGTCCGGCTGTGGCGAGTTGCGCGACCAGCGCCTCGTTGTCGTCGTTCCAGTGCGCTTCGCTCCATGCCGGGTTGGCGTGGAAGGTCACGCCCGGTTCGGCGCTGACGCGCTTCGAAACGTTGTCGCCGATGAAGCTGAACACGTCGTCAGCGTCTTGGACGCCACCCGACGAGGGCAGGCTCGGAGGTCGGTCGAGCCGGACGAGCAAGCCGATGGTGCGGTCGTAGTCGGTGCGAAACAAGGTCTCGTCGAGCTCGATGCCACCGTCGATCATCAGGGCGAGGGCCTGGGGGAGCGGCGTGGTGACGATCACGGCGTCGGCATCGTGAGAAGTGCCGTCGTCGATCGCGACCGACACGTTGCCGGTCTCGGCGTCGCGTCGTACGGCGAACGCCATCGTGGAGCAGCGAACGTCGAGCCCGACCGCGAGGTCTTTGGCGAGTGAGTTCATCCCGCCCGTCGCGACGTAGCGGGGATAGCTGTCGCCGTCTGGAGCATCGCCATCAGGGTTGCTGAAACCGTGGTTCCACACGTGTACGAGTCCGCGTTCGCGCCAGTCGTCAACGGTCTTCGCGAACGCCGGTGAACGCACGGTGAAGAACTGTGCGCCGTGATCGAGCGTGGCGCCGCCCACCCGTCGAGTCGCGAGGCGCCCGCCCGGTGAACGGCCCTTGTCGACCACGAGAACATCAGCACCTGCGGCGTGGACCTCGCGCGCCGCAATCAGGCCGGCGAGGCCGGCTCCGATGATGACGACGCGCACGCAGGTCAGCCTGCCGCAGCAGTGGCCTCGGGGGCCACTTCGGCGGTGCGTGCGCTGTACGCGTCTTCGGCTCGGCCGAGGAAATCGAAGAGCACACGGTTGAACGATCGGGCGTGCTCGATCATCAGACCGTGCGCCGCGCCACTGATGACGGCGAGTTCGGCAGTGGGGATTCGCTCAGCGAGTTCTTCGCTGTCACCCCGTGGCGTGAGGATGTCTTGATTGCCGACGACGACGAGCGTGGGCACCGTGACGTTTTCGAGTTCGTTGGCGTACGACGTGTCGACGTTCATGATTGCATCGACCTGTGCGGCGAACGCGTGCGACGGTCGGCCGAGTGCGAGCGGGCCGAGCCACCCCATTGCAGGCAGCAGTCGGCGGAACGAACGGGGTCCGATGACCCAGCGAGCCGCTTCGTGGCCCATCGATCCGATGCCGCGTTCAAGCGCGGCATCGCGCCAACTCGCGAGCAGTTCTTCGCGCCACGGATGGTGCTGGCCGGCCGTGCATGCCAGCGTGAGTGACCGCATCCGTTCGGGGTACTTCACTGCGAAGATCTGGGAGATCGCCCCACCCATCGACGCTCCGACGATGTGAGCAGTTTCGACGCCAGCATGGTCGAGGACGGTGACGGCATCGTGGGCCATCTGTTCGAGTGAGTATTCGCCGTGCGGCTTGTCGCTGCGGCCAGCCCCTCGGTTGTCGAGAGCAACGGCCTGGTACCAGGGCGCAGATGCGAGCCGCTGGAGGTTCCAGCCGTTCTTGTCAGCGCCGAGGCCCTGGATGAACAGGACCGGCGGGGCGCCCGGCCGACCGGTGACGCTGTAGTGGATGCGTGTGCCGTCGGACGCGCGGACGTAGGTCATCAGTTCCCTCCGAGCCCGCTGAGGGGCAGCCAGTCGAGTGGCGTGCCGGTGTTGATGTCACCCATCTCGCTGAGGAGCAGCGTGAGGTCGTCGGCGATGTGATCGGCGAGTTCGACTTCGGCGAGTGGACCGCGGCGGCGTTGCCGCTGACGCGTGGCGCGGCCGATTTCGATGCGAGCCCGGCGGCCGAACGGGGAGCTCGTGGTGGCGGCGGGGAACACGTCGACGTTGGCATGGATTGCCGCACCGATGATTGCGTGGTCGATGGTGCCGACTTCGCGGGGTCGAGAAGTGGCTGCTGCAGCGCAGACGACCAGCTCGCCGGCCCGGAGGGCACCGCCGACTTCGTCAGGATGGTCGAGGAGCCCGCCGAGTCGTTGGGCGAGTGCACCGAGGGGACCGTTGTCGGGTCGGCCGACGAATCGAACCGGGCGGTTGACGGCACGGCTGATCGCAAACGCGCTGTACACCGCGGCGAGCGCGAAGCGGCGGGCGTTGACGACGATCAGCGCCCCCTTGCGGGCGGGCAGGTGTTGGTCGCCGCCGGTGGACACCGACCAGCGAATCTCGGACAAGGTGGTGACGGTGCGGAACATGCCAGCGTCGCGGCCCCAGTCGTCGACATGGCCAGCTGGTTCGTCGGTGAGGCGACGGAACGCCGAGGCGGTGTCCGACGCTGCTGCGTTGGCCCGGCGAGCCGGAAAGTCGACGACGCGAGCCAGAGGGGAAGTGCGGGAGGTGGAGGGCATCAGGCGCTCACTTGATCGGGTTCGACTTGTTCGGCGGCGGGGACACGTGCTTGTTTGCGGATGACGCTGGGCCAGCGGTAGAGATGGTCGATCACGTCGGTGGTACTGATGTCGGGAGTCATGCCAAGCAGGGCCCGCATGCGTCCGTTGTCGGCAAGGCGGCCACGGGTGAGTGCTTCACCGATGTGGTCGGGGATCGGCGCGCCGGTCAGGTGGGAGACCTGGCGGGCGATCCACCACTGCGGACCGAGTAGTGGCAGGGGGATGCGTCGGCCACGGCGGATGGCGTGGAGGCAGGTGATTGCGCCCGGTGCGACCACGTTGACCGGGCTCGAGAGTTGATTGCGCGCCGCCGCGACGATGGCGCGTGCCGCGTCGCGGCGCTCGATCACCGCGAACGGCGGATCGCTGGTGGCGTTGAACGGCACGACTGGTTGACGGAGGAGACGGCCGAGCGGTGACGGCACGTGCGGCCCGAGCACCGAGGCGAGGCGGACGGCACCGACGGTGACACCGACACGTTCGGCCACGTGGCCCGCCGTGCGTTCGATCTCGGCGACGGTTCGACCCCATTCACTCGTGGGGCGCAGGGGAGCGTCTTCGTCTGGTCGAGTGAGTGACCCGGGCCCGCGGCCGTAGATCTCGATGCCGCTCCGCACGATGATGCTGTCGAGCGCACGACACTCAGCGGCAGCACCGATGATCGACACCGCAGCTTGGTCGGTGAGTGTTGCGGCAACACGGGGTGCGGCTCGTGCGTCGGGCTCCCACACGCCGACATGCACCAGTACGTGTGGATTGAACTGGGTGATCGTCTCGACGATGCGATCGTGGTCGTCTGGAGAAATGCGATGAAAGCTCGTACGCTGGAGGCGACGACGCGGAGGATCAGCGTCGATACCGGCCAGCGAACCGACCCAGGGCTCGTCTTCGAGGAGACTTGCCACCAGGGTGCCGAGTTCGCCACCGACACCACTCACGAAGACTCGCCGTCCTGCCATGCCTCTCCAAGATACTCCGACCCGCCGTCAGTTGATTGGTTCAGCGCTGGGCGCAGCCACAACTCTGGCAGTCGCAAGCCAATTGTTTGGTGCTGCTGAGCGGGTGGCGGCCTTGAGTGCAGCAGTTGTGGGGCCGGCGCGTGCGGTTGACCCTGCCGTGCGGCTGGGCATCACCGGCAAATTGACGTTTCCCGTTGACACCAGTGCGACGTTCGGTTCGCTCGTCTGCCTGAACAACTTCGGCGGACGGAGCAACGCGAACGGCGCCTGCAATCATGCCGGCGTCGACATCGGCAATGACGAAATCAGTGGTCTGGGCCGGCCGCTGCTTGCATGCGCCGACGGTTTTGTCGAAAAGGATGAGACCTTCAGCGACAGTGCGGGGCGCACTCGCATTCTGCGTGACGGGCTCGGCACCTTCTACCGCTATCACCACCTCGACAGCTATGAATCGTCGCTCAGCGAAGGCGATGCGGTCACTGCAGGCCAGGTGATCGGCTACATGGGCAACACCGGGAACACAGTCTGGAGTCATCTGCACTTCGAAATCTGGCAAGACAGCCTGACGCCGAGCGAGGCAACCATCATCGACCCGGTGCCTCGTCTGCCCTTCCCGCTCGAGGGCGTCAGCCTCAACTCGCCGACCGCCTGCTCGAGTTGATCGGGCACGGATTCTCGACGGATCTCGCGCTCGTTTGTCCGGTGGCGCCGAAGTAAGGATCTGCCAAAGTTACGGTTGCGTGACGAAACGGTTGCCATGTTCGTCATATAATGCGCTCAAGCCGTCGACCAGACGTGCCGAAACACTGTTGTCGCCATCGCGCTGTCCCGAACGACTGGACCGTGTGCTGTGACTCGACGAATCATCCATGACCGAACGCACCGACCTCTCTCTCGGCGAGAAGCACCGCCTCTCTCGACGCCGGCTGATCAAGTCCTCCTTTGGCGCGGTCGCAGGCATCGCCGCGATCAGCAAGGTGGCAAGTGCGTCGTTCCCCGGGGTCAACGGAGCTGCTGGCCCGCTGCAGAACAGCGAACTCGAAACGGCAGAGCGCATCACGCCGCCGTCGACCACGACCACCACCACGGTCCCGCCGGTTCCCGAAGGTCAGATCATGTTTCCTATCGATGCTCGCCCTGGCGAGTGTTGGATCAGCGACAACTTCGGCGACTGCCGCGGCACCAACTGTTCACGCAGCCATGAAGGGCTTGACATCTCCGGCAACCGCGGCGCTGACTTGTTCGCCGTCGTCACGGGGCGCCTGACGAAGATCTACGAAGATCGTGGCCTCACCTATGGCGCCGGCAATGGCTGGACGCTGTACGACGAAACCACCGACATCACCTATAAGTACTTCCACATGGGCAGCCATGCCGAGGGTCTGTCGGTCGGCGATGTCGTCACGCAAGGCACCGTGCTCGGCACCGTTGGCAACACCGGTACGTCAGGTGCGCACAGCGACAGCAACTACCACCTGCACTTCGAGTACCGCCCCGGCAACGTTGCACAGGATCCGCGGCCATTGCTGGTTCGCCATCCCAACTGCACGTTCTACGGCGACTGAATCCCGGACCGATTGAACTGCGGCGTCCGCAGCCGGACCGTCGAGGTGGTCTGATCAGCCGAAGCCGCGGCTGTCTTGCTTCAATGCCGTGTCGATGCTGAGAGCGCTCGCAACGATCAATGTGTTCAAGGGCTCGGGCATGCGCTGGTGGATCTGCACGACGTAGTTGTCGGCGGTGGTGAACATCGTCTTGGCGAAGCCCTCGAAGGTCTTCGAGATGCGTGCCACCTCGGTGCCGGAAGCGTCTTCGATCCGGAAGTTCCAGGCTCGCCAGTTCTCGGCCTTGATCGACCCGAGGGTTTGACCGCCCGCTTCGAGACCGAAGTTGATCTTGCCGATCGCCTTCTGCTGGACGATGCGACCGACTTCGTTGCCCTGCGCGTCTTCGACGATGACGGTCGACTTGATCACCTTGCGCGGCCGGGTGAGCTGCATGATGATCTGACCTGAGTTGTCGGTGATCTGGAGCTTGTGCGTCATGAACTGGTCGAGGCTGCTGACCAGGCGCATCGCCTTCTTCACGGCTGACTGGCCGACCTGGTTGACCATCGCGAGCTGTTCGCCGTCTTGGCCGAACACGCCGTACTGGTTGTTGAGCTCGATGATCTTGGCCTTCTGATTGACCACGAGAACGGGCTCGGTGAGGATCGTGCCGCCGCCACCTTCGACCTGGCCGGTGAGGCCAGCGCCGCGGAAGCCCGTGTCGGTGAGCTGCTCGTGGATCTTGTCCGGACGGCTCTCGTTGCCGACGGTGAGGCCCTTGTCGAGACTGTCGAGGCCGCGCGACACGCCGCCGCCGACGGGGTCGGTGCTCTGCTCGCCGCCGTTGCTGACGTGGGTGGTCCACGCCTTGCCATCCCAGTAGCGCAGCTCAGCGCGGCCGTTGGGGTCGGGATACCAGTCTGCCGGTGTGGTCATGGTTCGTACCTTACGGGAGCAGCGTCAACCGCCGAGACGATTTCGGCCGAAGAAAGGTGGATGTTGCGCAGTTGCAGCGCAAGGTCCACATGCCCTCACGGAATCATGACAAAGGTCCCGGCCGGTTGCACCCACCGCGAGGGCTCGGCTTCGTAGGCTGTCGCGATGAGCTTTTGGCCGACTTCCGAACACTGGAGCGTGGACATCCCGCTCGACACTCCGCACCCGCGCCTCGACGTACTCGCTGAGACCGGTGTCGTCGTGCTGAAGGACGCCGACTTCGAAGTGCCTGAGTCTGAATTTCTCGCACTCGAATACATGGACTGGAAGTCCGGTGGCGACACCAACTTCGCACCGATCGCCACCGCCGATGGCGAGCTCGATTGCCGCGGATTCTGGGACAAGGGCAAGACCGACAAAGACGCGGTGTGGACCTCGAATGCCGATGTCGCTCCCACCATCAAGAACTACGTCGGTGGCGTCGGTGCCAACTTCGGCCGCGTGCGCACGATCATGCTCGAGCCGCAAGACCGCGAGGCTGCGATGTACAGCTTGCACCGCGACGACAACAACCGCTTCAACCCCGACAACGAGGGGTGGGTCGTGCGATCGTGGGTCGAACTCACGGACAATCCCGACAGCTACATGCTCGTGATGGACAACAACGCCGAGGGCCTGCCTGACCCGGAGACCGAGCGGCGTATCCCGCTGCCCAAGGGTGCTCGCTTCGTCGTCGACACGCAGCGCCTCTGGCACGTCGTCGTGCACAACGGCGACTCCCCGCGCTACGCGCTGATCACCAGCTTCGAGTCGGGCCCCGTGCTCGACGAGTGGATCGCCGGCGAAATCGCCAGCTGAACCGGTCACTCTGTGCCAGGCACAGACTGACCGCTTCGGGTCAGGTGGGGGTCGTGAGGAGTTCGCGGCGGAGTGCAAGGAGCTTGGGTGCTGGCTCGCCGTCGGACCAGGCGTCAGCGACGATCACCCGCTCGTATGACTCCCACTCCTGGCGAACACCGGCAAGATCGCCAGCTCGCGCGTGGGCCCGCATGCGCAGGCCGATGAGTTCTTCATGGCCGGCCAGCACTTGCATGCCCTGACCGGTGGCCCAGAACACGAGGTCGATGTCGCCGAGCGACAGCGCATGCCCCGCCAACTCTGTCGCGACGCCAGTGGCCAGGAGCACCAAGTTCGACGTGATGCCCTCCGCATCTGGCCACAGATAGCTGGTTCCTGCGAACGGCATGTCGCGAATCAGTTCGGCAGCGGGCCGCAGCGTCTCGACCGCGTGGGCGGGCGGTTGCAGTCGTGCCGCGGCGAGTCGTTCCTCCATGAGCTCCGCGTCGGTCACCACGCCCGAGTGCAACGGCAGCTGTTCGGTGAGTGTCCGGGCGACCCACTCATCGTCCCCGGGTGGTGTCACCAGTCGGCCGAGCGCCCGCCGTGCCTCGGACACGACGTTCGCAAAGGTTGCGTCGCGGACATCGAGTTCCCACAGCGCGGTGCGCGCCGCAGTTCGCGTGGACGACGAGCGATGCGTTGCGAGCCAGGCGATCAGCTCGACGGTCTTCGAACGTTCGAATGAGCCGGGCTGGCCGTCACTGCTGACGACTTCGACACCACCCATGAGGCGCACCACGATGTCGTGGCATCGAGGCTCGAATGTGTCGTGGGCGGCACCGGTGCCGGCCTTCGCACCGACGGACTCGCTGCCCGACGTCGTTGCCGAGGAAGCAGCCGAATCGGAGCGGCCATCGCTCGTGTTGGCGTGGTCCGACGGGTCGTCAGCCCAGACAGGATCATCGGTGATCAACGGAGCTGTGGCGTCGTCGATCATGTCGGCGATGTCGGCAAGCTCGGACTCGGTGACACCGACCGGTGTGATGTCGAGTACCTGCCCAAACGCTGACAACGTCCAACCGTCGATCTGGCCCCTGAGGCATGCGGGAGCGTCGATCACCTCGTCGGCTTCGGTTGCGACGACCAAGCCGATGCCTTGTCCGGGGTGCGGCAGCGACAGAGGGAGGTCATCTGCCCATCGTTGATCTCCAGTTGATGCGAGGACAACCGCTGGCTCCCACATCTCGCCGCCGGTGCGGAGCGATCGAAGCGAGAACGTGCTCCGATCGTCGGGCCGGGAGCGACCCACCAGTTGGCTCGCGAGTTCCATCGCAGCGCGGAGCGATTCTTCGTGGTGAGCGTTGCGATGTCGGAGCGCTGCGCCATCCGTCAGCGCCACCGTGATCAGATGAGCGACCTCTGCGTACGGCGATGTTGCGAGGCCTGCCGCGATGGCGGTCACGACCTCATCTGCCTGCTCAGGGGGCGCCGACACCGTCAACGTTCCACACGCTTCGACATCGATCAGGACGTCGCGGCCAGCGGCCATGCCGAGTTGGACCAGAGCAACACATGGTGTGCCGACGCGGCGTGCGGACTCACCGAGAATCTCGATGGGGACCGACGCGGGCAGTTGCCACGATTGCTCGTTGTCTCCGACGGGTTGCCACGGTGGTGCGACGTGAGCCGCGGCGGTCAGGCGGAGTTCGATATCGCCGTCTGCACTGAGCAGCACTGTGCCGATCTGGACGTCGGTGTCGACCAGTTCGTGGGCGATCGCGCGAATCGCGACGTCGACCCGAGTTGAACGCTCGCCCGGATCGACGGTGCGGAGCCGCCGTTCCGTTGCCACCACCGCGTCGGGCGGCTCAGGCACTCGCGCTCGGGGCGACGCGGACCGAAGCCGCTGCCGGCGGCGGACACCGACCAGCGCGAGCACCCCAGCCGCGAGCAGCGCGGCGTGCTCGATTCGGATCGGCGCAGGTACGCCGGGTGCAGTTGGCGTGTCGGGCTTGGCCGGGGCCGGGTTGTCGGGTGGAACTGCCGGCAGCGTCGAGGTGGTGGGAGTTGTTGTCGACGATGTGCTCACGGGAACGGTCGGCGTCAGCGGTGGGACTGACGGTTCCGAGACCGAAGGTGTGAGGCCGTCTGCTGCTACGTCATCGGCGGCGGACTCCTCGGGCATCGGCGGTTGCTCCGTCGGCGCGGGCTCGAGGCCGATGTGAGCGTCGGGGTGGTCGATGAACACCTCGTCGTCAGCAGCCTGGGAATTCTCGGTCGGGCCGCTGTCGGCCGAAGGAATCTCGATCGTCCAACCAGGGATGATCACGTGCGGATCGGTGAAGGCACGACCGTTGCCCATATCGCGCCCGGCGTTCTGCTCGAATACCGTCGGCCACGCGTTGGCATCACCGAGGTGTTGCTGCGCGATGCCCGACAGCGTGTCGCCTGGGACGACGACGTGACGTGCCGCAACCTCGTTGCTCGCCTCGTCGGCCGCCTCGTTGTCTCCAGGCGTCTGCTGCGTGCTCGGCGAGGTGCGACCTGCCGGCAAGACATCGACAGGAATCACCAGCTCCCATCCGACTTCGATGTAGGCCGGATTGGTGAACGTCTGGCCACCCACCATCTCGTTGCCGAGATTGGTGTCCAGGATTCGATTCGCGACCTCGGTCGTGGTCATCGCGACGTCGCCCGCCAGAACCTCAGCGATGCCATAGACCGACTCGCCACGTTGAACGATGTGCAGGCTGGGTGTCGATTGAACGTGCCGCTGGGATCGAACAACCGACGAGATCGGGGGCGGATCTCCGAGTGATGTTGAGGCACCTGATGGAGCCGCACTGTTTTCGGGTTCGGACAGTCCGGGCTGAGCCGCATCGGCTGGCGCCCCGCCCAAGGCGAGTGATGCCTTCGGGGTGGTGATTGGAACGAGGAGCAGGAGTCCCACGGCGAGCGCACGCGCGATGGGTTGTGCCCATCCCAGTCCGCGAATCGAGGGCATCGCCATGCCTCGGTGTCGGACGAGGTGCGCCACCTCGAGCGCTGTCGTGACGATGATGACGGCGATCGAAATCCAGACAGCGACCAGCGCTGAACGCACGAGCAGGTTGACCACAACGTCATCGGTGAGCGGGCTCCGCAACAGGTCCGCGGCGTCGCCGACGCTCCATTGCCATGGCCACGGGATCTCGCTCAGGGGATTGGGCGAATTGAACCTCCGTCGCGTGACGGCCAGGAGGCAGAAAGGCACGACGCCGATCAGCGTCAGGACGGCGAGCAATGACGCGGCGAAGCGTGCGGTCCGTCCGGCTCGATGGATCATGCTGGCCTCCCTTCTGATTGCGGATTCGGATTGCGGATTCGGATTGCGGATCGGATTGTCGGACGAGCTGCGGACGTGATGGTCGGCGAAGCCCGATGGGACACCTCACTCTCCAGTGGGAGGCTGAGGCGCCGAATGGAACCTCGACTCATGGAGCGCGTTGTGACTGCACGACGGCGCGACCGGTCACGGTGACTCCCCGGTCGGTGATCGTGACGACGGCGGTCACCTCATTGGTCGTCACAGCAATCGTGACGGTGCCGGTCACGCCATATTCGGTGAACAGGCGAGCCGCGGTTTCAGCGCCGGCGACCCGAGCTCCCGCCGCGTCGATGGTCGGCTCACCAGCACGTCGCAGGCTTTCGGGGAAAGCGGCTTGCGCACCCGAACGCGCTGACTGAAACGCCACCGACCCAGCGGTCGAACGATTGGACACGCCGCGATCGACGTCGCGCGCGAGCCACACCAGGCCGAGAAAGGTGAAGGCAAAGATGAACGCGATCCCTGCGACCAGCCCCGAGCCGCGATCGTCGCTTCCGCGTCGTTGGCGCGACATCAGTCACCGCCCTCGGCAGATCGGAACGGATCGATGGTCGCGATCGCGGTGGCCGTCAAGGCATCCGGCGTTGGGGGATTGATCAGTTCGAGCCCGCTGGTCGAGACAGTGCAACTGACCGTGACACTCACCAATCCACCCGGGGCGAATTGTGATGTGTCGACCAGCACCTGAGGCACCGCACACGTGTCCTCGTCGATGAGCATGGCCGTCGCAGCAACCGTGGCGGCGTTCACTGCAGCTCCGCGCGTTCGTTCTTGGGCCGCAGCCTGCGCACCACTCTCGGCGGCGACCTGCACTGTCGCTCGACTGTCGACGCCGCGACCAAGGAAGAGGATGACGATGGCCAGACCGAGTGCAGCCGGAGCGATGAGGGCCATCCCGAGGGCGTCGCTCGACCCGTGGTCTCCGCGACATCGATGACCGCTGCGCAGCGCGTGCGTGACAGAGGTTCTCACGGCGGTGTGATCTCTTCGATGGGGAGTGCCACGGTCACGGAGACCGGGCGAAACGTCCCGCGGATGATGCCCGGAGCATTGGCCGTGATCGTGACCACGACGATGTCGGCGCTGCCGCCGACCTCGACATCGATGTCGGTCATCGTCGTGTCGGCGGCGAGCACCGTCCGTGCCGAACCGGCGGCTTCCCCGGCGCCGATGTGGGACCGAGCCACCAGCGCAGCGGTGTCACGGGCCACGACGCGTGCTTCGGTACGCGCATGCGACCACAGTGCCGCCTGCCAAGCAGCAAAGGCCAGCGCGATGAAGATCGGCGTGAGGAGAGCAACGGCCAGCGACGTCGATCCGGTGTCACCCGCGCCACGTCCAGGCACCGTCGAGTCCTCGGAAGTGGTCGCTGACATGACGCGTTGCGCTCCGCGATGTCAGGGGGCCGACGGCGTGTTGACGCCCGTGCTTGCGGTCGACTTGATCTGACTCCAGATGATCGCCGCGACGACAGCGACACTGACTGCCGCTGCGGCATACCAGAGCACCTGCTCGATCGACACGGCGCCGCGATCGCGAGCGGACGCATCGGGCCGTTCTGGCAGGCGCAGGAGTGCGTGAATCGAATGCACGACAGTGGCGAACATCTGGGTTGATTGGTTCATGTCTGGTCTTCTTTCTTGGTTCGGTGCGGTGGGAGTTGAACTGCTGGAGACGGAGCGGAGCGGTCGGTGGCGATCACAGGTTGAGCGCCGGGTAGATGATGAGGGCCATGAACAACAGGGCCATGCCGACCAGCGGCGGTGTGACCTTGTCGTTGCGGACGCGTGCCGACGCCTCCTGCTCGGCAGCGAGCGTGGATCGCAACGTCGAGCATTTCGCGGCGAGTGTCCGGGCGACCGGGGCGCCTTCGCTCGCGGACAGCTGTGCGGCAGCGGCGACCTGTTCGAGTTCGACGACTCCGAAGTCGTTGCCCACAAGAGCAAGTGCACGAACCAAGCTCTCGCCGGTCGTACCCACCTCGCGCATCCGGCGGCGGAGTTCGATGAACAGCAACCCGTCGCCGGCCCGGGCTGCCTGTTCGAGAGCCCCTTCGTGCCCGGTGTTGCCCGCAAGCAACATCGTGACCATGTCGAGGTAGGCGGAGAGCTGGTGTCGTACGTCGATGCGCAGATCGTCGCTTCGCGACATTGCATCCGAATGCACGCCGAACGGGGCGAGCGCTGCAC
Organism: Ilumatobacter sp.; assembly: GCA_029263275.1. Classification (GTDB taxonomy): domain Bacteria; phylum Actinomycetota; class Acidimicrobiia; order Acidimicrobiales; family Ilumatobacteraceae; genus Ilumatobacter_A. Next base: position 4,419 of record JAJCXU010000098.1, on the reverse strand, counting down.
CGAGCAACGACACGCCGACAGGAACGAAGAGACCGATCGAGACCCACCCGGTCAAGTGCAAGAGCGCGAGCAGGAGCGCAGGGGTGATGAGCCCGACGAGTGCGGCGATGACCAGCGTGCCGACGTGCGTTGGTAGGTCACGGCCCGCCAGGCGAAGTGACTGTTTCCACCGCACCGCCCGCTCACCGATTGGCGTGGCGAGCGCGAACAGGCCGAATCGGCGCACGATCGTGTGCGCCTCTTCTTGACTCGTGGTGGGAGGTCGACGCAAGTGGCGGACTGAGCGTTCGAGGCTCGGGCGGGGTTGGCGCCATCCGGTGGTGGCCAGCACGATGGCGCCGCACATCACCACGCTGGTCAGCACGAGGAACCCGGTCGCCCTCACCGGTTCACCCTCTCTGACGTCGATGACATCGCCGTGCGCGCAGTGCTGGACACCAGGAAGCGGCTTGGTGTGGGATAGCGCGCCAGTCGCTGCACCCGCAGGAGCAGTACGGCGTAGATCGAGATGATGACACCGAGGAACAGTTGGCCACCGCCCGTCTCGTACGGACGGAGGTACTCGGCCCGCCCGAACACGAGGAGCCCGACGATCAGCGATCCCATGATCAACGTCAGCAGTGCGACCTCGCGCTGCACCGGAGCGCGTTCGGCCTCGACGAGCCGGCGCCGGTCGGCCTGCTGGCGCGCTTGCTCGGCGAGCGCCGTGAGTACCGCGACGGTGCGGGCGCCGCGTTGTACGGCGATCAGCAGGCCCGCAGCGACCAAGTCGCCCAGCGGATCGTCGATGTCGTCCGCGAAGCGCCGGAAGACCACGTCGGGTTCTTGCCGGCCGAGCCCAGCGGACAGTCGTCGGACGTGCGGTCGGATCATCTGCGGGCAGGTGCTGACCGTTGCAGCGATCGCGCCGATCGGTTGGTCGCCGGCGATCAACACGTCGCGCAGATTCTCGATCCACGATGCAAGGGCATCCGTGCGCTCGACGCCGTGCGTCGAACGGTCACGTCGTTGCCAGCTGCGCACGGCGAACCAGACGCCCGTCGCGACGACCAGCGCGGGAAAGAGCCAACCAGAAGTCGCCACGATCAGCAGGCCCACGGCGGTTGAGATGACCAGCCGAGGCGCGAGCTGCGGGTCGGGTGAGCGCTGCTGACCCACGAGGGGCGACTCATCCTTGGCCGCGATGAAGATGACGGCAAGAACGCCGAGGACCGACGCGAGAACGAGGACGACGAGTTCGACACTCATCGCCGCGCTCCCGGCGTCACTGCAAACTGATCGGCGGAATAGCCCGCCAAGCGGAGACGGGTGAGATGCCGGTGTGACAACGGCGCCACCTGCGCGAGTTCGTTGGCGTCGTTCATGGCCCACACCTCGGTGCTTGCGACCCCGCCTGCCTCCCCGAGTCCGCCGACCTCGATGATCGACGTGATCTGGCGCACAGCTGCTTGCTCGGCCTCAGCGTTGCGGACGAGGTCGATGTGGACCACGAAGTCGACGGTCTGCGCGATCAGGCTCCACACGGCGAACTCCGGCAAGTTCGTGTTCGACTTCGACACGTAGTACCCGAGCCGCTGCAGAACGATGTCGGCGGTGTGAGCATGAATCGTCGCCAGCGATCCGCGCTTGCACATCGAGGCGACATCGAGCATGTCCAGTGCTTCGTCTTCGACGAGTTCGCCAACAACCACGCGGTCAGGGTTGAGGCGCCGCGTGAGTTCCACCAGTTGCCGCGTGGTGATTTCGCCCTCACCTTCGGCGTTGGCGTGGCGAGTGAACAGCGCGGGTGCGTCGGGATGACGAGGATCGTCTTCCAGCCGCAGTTCGAGCAAGTTCTTCTCGACCGTGATGATTCGTTCGAGCGGCGACACCTCGCCGAGCAGTTCGGTCAACAGCGTGGTCTTGCCGGCACCAGGTGGACCCGAGACGAGAATGGTGAACCCGCAGCGGACCAGGGCGCGAAACTGTTCGACCATCGGGCGGGGGAACAACCCGAGGTCGGCCAGGCCATCGAGACCAACCTGGCGCACGACGAATCGTCGGATCGCGATGCGCGGGTGCGTCGAGATGCCATGTTCCGTGGGCCCGCCCAGCACCATCACGATGCGCGAGCCGTCGTTGGACTGCAATGTCAACATGGGCGACGAGGTGTCGAGCCGGCCCTCGCCGGTGCCGGTCATCCGGAGCGCCATCCGCTTCTGAAATGCCGTGAGTTCCGCCGACGTCGCCCACAGCCGTCCGACGTCGACTTTGCGCCCATCGGTGTACGTCACCCACGTTGATTCGGCGCTGTTGACGTCGATTTCTTCGACCCCGCCGTCACTCAGGAATCGTTCGAGCGGCCCTGCGCCCGTGAGCTCGGCCACCACGCGTGATCGGAGGACCTGTTCGGTGTGTTGGGCAAGCGGTCGGATGCCATCTTGCAGACGCTCCTCGTTGACGACCGTGATTTCGTCACTGATCCATGCGCCGACCAGCAACTGCTGACGCCGCTCGTCAGCGGCAAGCGCGGGACGATCGAGGGTGCCTGCGACCAGCGCGGTCTCATCTCGTTCGATTGCGTCGATCAGTCGTGCGGCGACGCGGTCGGTAACGATGGCCACGGCGGCGCGCAACTCCGGGTCGCTGAACTGCGTGGCGGTGTCGTGCGCCGTCACGAACCGGCTCCCAACTGATCGAGCCACCCCGCGCTGCCGATCTCGCCGACGCCGAGCGATTGCCTGACTGCGTTGGTCACCTTGCGAGCGCTGCGCATCAAGGGGAGACGTGCGAGTCGTTTGGCGGACACGCCGGTTCTCCCGGCAAACACCGCTGCGCTGAGGGTGTCGTCGGCGAGCGCATGGGCGGTGACCATCTCGCCATCGCCGATGACGAACCGGTGAATCTCGTCGATGTCGAATGGTCGGTTGCCGACGATGCACAGTTCGATCGGCACCCCGAGTGGCGCGAGTTCATCGATGACCTCGGCGAGACGTTCGAGTCGGACCGAGGCCGCCGATGCCGAGGCGTCAGACTGTCGATGCACCACCACGATCGAACTGGCGAGTGAGACCGGAGTCGGGAGCGGATCGGCAGGCGTGAGGCGACCACAATCAGCGAGCACCGTTGGCTCGGCGAGCGAAGCGAACAACGGGAAGATCGTTCGACTGGCTTCGCCGATTGCTCGGCTCGCTTCACGTGCGCGGACTGGAGCCGCGATGAAACGAAGACCTGAGGCGGAACGTCTCACCATCGAGTCGACGACGAACCATGCGGCGGAGGGCGCAGTGTCGAGGGCGTGTGCGTTTGCGACGATCGTGGACAGGGACGGCGTGAGTGACGTGTCCAGCCAACCGGCAAGCGAGCCGCCCGAGCGATCGGCCTCGAGAACGACGACGTCGTCCTCATCGGGCCACGTCGCCGCAATCGCCACAGCGGTGGTGGTCGAGCAGTCGCCAACCACCGCGACGAGACTCATTCTCCGACCTCGCTGGTCCTCGCAGCAGGATCCTCGCTGGGGACGAGGAGGACCACGCGCACATCGTCGGCTGCGGCCACGGCGGAGGCGTCAGCGGCGGCAACTTCTATGGAGACCGACTGTGTGCCGAGCCCGCTGTCCGAAGCGACAGGAAGGCCGACGATGCGTCCATCAATCGTTGCAGGCACGGCTGAGTCGTCTGAGGCGGGACGTGAGATCACGAGCTGCACCGGCACGCGTTCGCGGAGACCGACGGGCAATTCGGCAGCCTTCACCTCGATTGCCACGACCGCGTTGCCAGGGTTGAGGAGCGGATCAGATTGCAGTGCGGTCCGGACCACCAGTGACCCTGAGACGAGCCTGACCTTGGCGTACTGGCCAACCAAGCTGCCGAGGTCGGTACCGGGGATCACGTTGACCGTCGCGTCGACATCAACGTCGACGGTGCGCAGCATGTCCGGCGTGATCTGGCGGCCAGCGGGCACGTCGCGAACGACTTGAACGACCGGCTCGCTCGAGTCAAGTGACGAATAGACGAGCACGTTTCCGCCGATGGCGACCGCTCCCAGCGCAAGTCCCGCAGCGAGCCGATTGCGCCGTCGAGCGGTCGGTCGGAACCCGCGCACGCGCTCGGGCTCCGGTGTGTTCGCCCGCGCCCGCGCGCCACTTGTCTCAGTCATGGGGTGCTCCTTCGGGTTCCTGATCGGCGGCAGCGACGACAGCGATTGGTCGCGTCGTCATGGCGCGGTCGGTGTCAGCGAGGAGCATCGGGTGCGCAGCGAGCGCGATGGCGCTTGCCGCGACGAGGCCAGGACCAAACGCGATGGTGGAGGCCTGCGTGAGGACGCCGACGGTGGCGGTGAGCCCTGCTGCGACCGCCAGGCCGGCGAGCGCGAGCTGCCAGTCGACGACACCGAGTGCGGCACCGAGCACGATGCCGGCCTTCACATCGCCGAAGCCCA
>JAJCXU010000097.1 GCA_029263275.1 Ilumatobacter sp. | reverse complement strand
GGCAGCCGGCCACAATCGCCTTGCCGACCGAGTAGAAGTCGACGATCGTGTCCGGCTGCCATGGCCGGGTGCGGGCTGCGTCCGCCCATCCTCCGATCAGATCGACGACGAGCGTGCCGTCGACCACGATCGAGACACCGGCACCGACCTCACCTCGCTCGGCGAAGTTGGCCTCGAACGCTGCTCGCACGGCGGCGAACGCCGGGTCGCAGCGGCCGCTGATCGGAGTCTCCATCCACTCCAGTCTCCCAGGACTGTTGACCTCTCCACGAGGCGCGACCAGCGTCACCGGACGTCGTCGACAACCCAACCGTGTCTGCGCTGGGGACGTCGGTAGCCTGCCGGAATGGAATCTCGGGGAACGTGGACACCGTCGTCGTGGCAAGACCGAGCGGTCAAGCAACAGCCGACCTGGCCCGATGCAGCAGCACTCGAGTCGTCACTCAAGCAGATCTCGACGCTGCCGCCGCTGGTGTTCGCCGGCGAGGCACGCTCACTGCAGACCGAGCTCGGCCGCGTCGCCTCTGGCAACGCCTTTCTCCTCCAGGCCGGTGACTGCGCTGAGAGCTTCGAAGACTTCTCCGCTGACAACATCCGGGAGAAGCTGCGCGTCATCTTGCAGATGGCCATCATCTTGACCTATTCCGTCGGCGTCCCGATCGTGAAGGTCGGCCGGATGGCAGGACAGTTCGCCAAACCTCGCTCGTCCGACTTCGAGACCATCGGCGACCTCGAAATCCCGTCGTTCCGCGGCCACATCGTCAACGACGCCACGGCCTCCGAGGCTGCCCGAATCCCCAACCCCGAACGCCTCGTGCAGGCGTATAACCAGTCGGCCTCCACCCTCAACTTGCTCCGCGCCTTCACCAAGGGCGGGTTCGCCGACCTCAGCCACGTGCACTCGTGGACGCAGGAGTTCGTCGCTTCCAGCCCCGAAGGCCGACGCTACGAGAAGCTGGCTGCAGAAATCGACCGTGCGCTGTCGTTCATGCGTGCCTGCGGCATCGAGACCGAGGCGAACTCGAACCTCAGTGAGGTCGACGTCTACACCTCCCACGAGGCACTCATCGTCGGGTACGAAGAAGCGCTGACTCGACGCGATTCGATCACCGGCGACTGGTACGACTGCTCGGCACACATGCTCTGGATCGGCGAGCGGACGCGCGAACTCGACGGCGCGCACGTCGAATTCCTCCGCGGCGTCGGCAACCCGATCGGTTGCAAGGTCGGCCCGACGATGTCCGCCGACGAACTCCTCGAACTCTGCGCCGTCCTCAACCCATCACGCATCCCCGGCCGCCTCACGCTCATCACACGGATGGGTGCCGACAAGATCGAAGAGGGCCTGCGCCCGCTGCTCCGTGCTGTCGCTGATGCTGGTCATCCCGTCGTGTGGGCGTGCGACCCGATGCACGGCAACACGTTCACTGCACCCAGTGGCCGCAAGACTCGCCACTTCGACGACATCGTTCGCGAAATCAGCGGCTTCGTCCGTGCCCATCGCGCCGAGGGCACCTGGCCCGGCGGCATCCACGTCGAACTCACTGGCGAAGACGTCACCGAGTGTCTCGGCGGTGGCGATGAACTGGTCGATGCCGACCTCGACAGCCGCTACGAAACCGTCTGCGACCCGCGCCTCAACGCTCGCCAGGGCGTCGATCTCGCGTTCCGAGTCGCCGAGTTGATCCAAGACTTCACCTGAGTCGGCGGCGGCTGGCCCGATGACCGCTCTCGACCTCTGCGCCGATTGGCCGGTCGACAACGTCTCAGCTGCGGTGGTCAAACACAGCCCGGGTGCCGCCACCGTCGTGTCAACGCACGGCGATCTGAGCAAGGTGTTCCGTCTTGCTTCGTTGGCCAAGCCGATGACGTCTTGGGCCACACTCGTGGCAGTCGAGGAAGGCATCGTCGATCTCGACGCCGACTTGCCGGAACCATTCGCCGGACAACCCAACTGCACCCTGCGACATCTCCTCAGCCACGCTGGCGGTTACCCATTCGACGGGAAGTCCCCCATCGCCGTTCCTGAACGCACGCGGACCTACTCCAATGGCGGCATCGAGCTCGCCGCTGCCCTGGTCGAGCAGGCCAGCGAGATGACATTCGCCGAGTACCTCCACCTTGCCGTGTTCGAACCACTTGGAATGTCCGACAGCACGTTGAACGGATCTCCGGCGCATCGCATCTGGAGCACAGGTGACGATGTCGTCCGGTTCCTGTCCGAAGTGCGTAGCCCGACACTGCTGAGCGCGGCCACGGCGGCCGACGCCGTTCGTGTTCAGTATCCGACCTTGCCAGGTATGGTTCCGGGTGTGGGTCGCTATGCGCAGTGCCCCTGGGGCTTGGGGTTCGAAATCCGCGGCGACAAATCGCCGCATTGGACTGGCGCGCGCAACTCGCCCGCCACCTACGGGCACTTCGGCGGAGCGGGCACCCTGATGTGGACCGACCCGCACACCGACATCTCGCTCGTCGCGCTCACCGATCGACCGTTCGATGAGTGGGACACCGCAGCACTGCGCCATTGGCCACAACTCTCCGACGCCGTCATCGAGGAGTTCCAGGGGCAGCCATGACCTTGTTTCACCACGGAGATCGAGTTCGATACGCCACGACAGGCGACGACGGATTTCCGGTGGTGCGATACGGCTTCATCGGCGGGTCCACCGGCGAGTCCGGCCCAGTGGTCGTCATGCTCGATGGCGAACTTGCCGGCGACGTGGTCGACGCCGCCACATTGGAACCAGTACACATCGGCAACGTCACTCTGACGCTCGAGGGCACCGACCTGCTCGACGACCCGACGTTGCGCCAAGCGCTCGTCAACATGTGGGCAGCCGAGGCTGAATCAGCCGGGCTGCAAATCGCTTCGATGCATCCCATCGGCACCGGCGTCCGCGACTCGAGCGAGGGGTATGCCATCGCTGAGTTGAGTAGCGCCGGCGAGGAGTACACCTTGCGAGCAGGACGATGCCCGAACACCAACGACGCGGTGCTGGTACACGCGCAGCCGCCTCATCGACTCTCGCAGTAGTCGGTTGACCAGGTCAGTCGTGGACGACGAGATTGCCACCCGTACGGGCGGCTGATTCCAACGCGGCGTCAGCACGGTCGACGGTTTGGCTGACCGCTTCGGAGTCACCGACGGCAACACCCACCGACACGGTCACATTCGATTCGACCAGCAACGGTGTGGATTCGATGTTCGAGCGGATGCGCTCGGCCACCGTTGTTGCGTCCACATCTGTGGTTGCAGGCAGCAAGACACAGAAGCTCGCGTGTCGGTGTCGATAGACGATGTCTGATGTTCGCACCGTCGCCATCACGACCCACGCCACACGCTCGAGTACCTGGTCAGCAGACACTTCGCCACGCTTTCCGTATCGGTCGAAGTCGTCGACGTCGATCATCAGCGTGGCGGTCGACAAGCCAGATGAGTCCACTCCAGCGGCCAGGTCGAGATCGAGTTGGCGTCGGTTGAACGCACCGGTCACGCGGTCGACGATGAGGTTGTCGTCAGACTTCTTGTTGCGTCGAAAACTGATGGCCATAGACGGGCATCGGCAGGTCTTGCCGGGACCTTGAGGAAGTTTTTGCCATTTAGCGTGTATCGACCACGCGAAACGCCTCGGCGCTGGTGCCTTCAGGCCGGCCACGCTCGGCTGCGATGCTCTTCCACCACTCGCGCACACGCTCTTCCATGGCATCTGGGTCGCGATGTTGACTCTCGTGGCAGCGCAGCGCACGGATCTTGCGGTCGAGTTGCGCCGTGATGTCGATGAAGTCGTTCGCGTCAGCGCCGAGCATCACCCACACTTCGTCGACGGCCCAGTCGTCGAGATCAGCGCACGGTTGACCAGGAAAGGCAAACGGGTTGCGGGCGTCGGGATACACCGCGCACATCGTGGCCTCGCCGGTGGCGATGTGATCGGGATGCGAGCCGTACGTCGAGTCGAGGCTGCGCAACGGGTTCTGCGTGATGACGACCTGCGGCCGCACCTCACGGATCACGGCGCTCACGTCGTGGCGCAGTTGCATGTCGGCCACAGCCTCACCGTCCATGTGGCCGAGAAACACGAGGCGCGTGACGCC
>JAJCXU010000096.1 GCA_029263275.1 Ilumatobacter sp. | reverse complement strand
CGCGGAGAGCCCGCCGGCCGTCATCCCGGATCCGGCTGCGCCCGCTGCCATGCTTCCGATCGTCGTGGCGGGGTTGTTGACGATGTCGTACCACCACTCCAGATTGCCGTCGACGATGTAGTACTCGTACGCCTGGTACAGCACGTACGCCGAGCGGATTCTGGTCTCGTAGGTGACGTCCTCCTCGGTGACACACAGCCCGTTGCCGAGTTGGCGGGTACGCCGATTGTCTCGCGCCACCTCGACTCGAACGGTCTCGTCGCGTCCTGGCGATCGTTCAACCCGGAACCGATTCCGGAAGATCGAGAATGCGTATCCCGACTCGCCACTGATTCCGTCGTCGGTGCGGCGCTCCTCCGCCATCACCCAGTCACCGTCGGGGTTGAAGTGCGGGCTGCTGAATTCGGCCTGATTGGCAGAGTCCGACGCGGTCGCTCCCGGAAGGCCGTCGAGTGCTGGGGGATTGCCCTGTGGCAGGTTGGCCGTGCCGGTCGGCAGTGATGATTCTCCTGACGCATTCGTCACGACGTCACCTCCGCGTCAACACATGTCGGAGCAGATTGCTGTACCAGTTTCATCCCAGTGACCTCCTGGGGAACCAGTGGACACGCCCCGCGTCAGCGAGATGTCAGCGACGGCGCCGTGCGCCGCGTGATCAGGCTTCTTCGAGTGCCGCGGCCAATCGCTCGAGCGTCTTTTCCATGCCCGCGAGGTTGTGCGTCAGACGGTCTTCGACGCCCGAGATCGTGGCACTCGCCACCTTGGCCTGTTCGGGCCGAAGGTCTTGGTTGTACTCGGTGACGCGGCACCCGTTGTCGGTTTCCTCGATGGCGTAGCCCCACTTCGAGTAGACGAAGTCGCGGACCTTGCAGTTGAAGAAGAAGCGCTCGTTGGGCACCAACTCGACGATTTCAGCGACGATGCTCCATTCCTTGTCACCGTGGCGGTTGTGCCCGGTGTACTCGGCACCGACCGCCGGCGCGTCGTATCCCTCGTTCCACTCGGCCCGATAGGTCTCGGGTGACCATTCACCCATGCGTGTGATGTCGGTGAGGGCCGCGTAGACCGCGCTCGGTGACGCAGCAATGTCGCGGGACGCTTCGATGTCAGGAGTCATCCCCAAACCTTATGCCTGGCAGCGGTCAGTCTGTGCCAGCCACAGACTGACCGCTGCCCCGAGAGCGCGATGCTGAGGTCGTCTGGAAGAATGGGCACATGGAAATCCAGGAACGCCACAATCCGTCCTTCTCCGTTGCTCGGGTGCTGCTCGGGCCGAACGAGGCAGTCCGCGCCGAGTCCGGCGCAATGATGGCCATGGCCGTCGACATCCAGCTCGACGCCAAGGTCGAAGGCGGCATGATGAAGGGGCTCAAGCGGAGCATGCTCGGCGGTGAGTCCCTGTTCATCACGTCGGCCACCGCCAGCGCGCAGGGTGGCTGGATCGACCTCGCTCCGGCCCTGCCCGGCGACATCACCGTGTTCGACGTCACCCCCGACACGCCGCTGTTCATCCAGAAGGGATCGTTCCTGGCCGCCGAGCGCGGCGTGGAAATCGAAACCAAGTGGGGCGGCATGAAGACCTTCTTCGGTGGCGAAGGTGCGTTCCTCCTCCGCGCCTCAGGTCAGGGCAAGGTTGTCGTGTCGTTGTACGGCGCGCTCGACCGATTCACACTCGAAGCCGGCCAGCAGGTCATCGTCGACACGAACCACATGGTTGCCTTCCACGAGTCGGTCACGATGGAACTGAAGAAGGCTGCGGCAAGCGGTTGGAAGTCGATGAAGAGTGGCGAAGGCCTGGTCTTCGTGTTCACCGGCCCCGGCGAACTCGTGATGCAATCACGCAACCCCGACGACATCGTGCAGTACATCGCGGCCAACATGCCCGGCTCTCGCAACTGACCCTCGCGATGTGACCAGCGGGTGTCGCCGCGTGCTGATCGGTACAGTTGCCAACATGGCCAGCGACCCCGAGAACGACCCCACCGTCGAAGACCCCGACGAGAAGGCAACCCGGCTGGGCGCCTACGACCTCGACGGCGATGGCCATGTCTCGCCAATCGAGGATGCGCGTGCGCAGCTTGGTCTGGTCGACGCGCAGCTCGAGCACGCCGCTGAAGAAGGCGGCATCAAGGGCAAAATCGCCGATGCAGCACACCGCATCGTCGACAAACTCGACAACGACTGATCGCTGCCGTGCGCACGGCCTCGGTCAGCGACACCTGTTGGTGAGCGTGCCGATGCCCGCGAGCGTCGTGGTGATCGTGTCACCGGGCCGCAGGAATTTTCCGTCCACTGCTCCGACGCCTTCGGGCGTGCCGGTGAAGATGATGTCGCCAGGCGTCAATGTGGTGACGGCCGAGATGTAGGCGATCAACGCGGGCACGTCGAAGATGAGTTGGCTCGTGCTTCCGGTCTGTCGACGTTCACCGTTCACATCGCAGGTGATCGGTACATCATCTCGATCGGCAACCAGGTCCGGCGAGACCATCACGGGGCCGACGGGACCATAGGTGTCCCGCGATTTGCCGAGGTCGAAGTGCGGCGGCTTGGCCGCGAACTGCAGTGCCCGGTCGGAGATGTCTTGGCCACCGGTGAGCCCAACGACGTGATCCCACGCGTCCTCGGCAGCGATGTCGCGACCGCCGACGCCGATCACAACGACGAGCTCCGCCTCGTAGTCGCCCGCCTCGGTTCGGAGATCGACGTCGGCATTCGGGCCGACGATGCAGCTCGGAAACTTCGTGAATACGAGCGGAGCTTCGGGTGCGTCCATGCTCGCCTCGGCAACGTGGGCTCGATAGTTGAGGCCGATCGCGTAGGAGTTGCGGGGGCGTGGCACCGGTGACCCGAGTTCTGCTGCGGCGAGAGAGCCCGTAGGTTCGGCCGAGCCCAGGGTCGCGTCCAGGGCATGCAACTGATCGCTCTGCGCGATGGCGTGCATCGGATCAGGTCCAAGGCGTTTCCCAGAGAGGTGCTCGAGGTCGTAGTAGTTGCCGTCACTGTCGACGAGCGCGGCGCGGTCGTCGATGTTGGCGAGTCGAAAGGTCATGCGAGTTTCCCTGCTGGTGTCGAGGTGATGGTTCGGGTATCGAGGTGGCGGTGCCGATGTCGAGGCGTGGCGTCATGCACAGAGCGCTGCCGTGATGCGTTCGGTCACCCCGACCAGGTCGGCGTCCACCGCCGCCACGTACCGGTCCGGACGGACGACGACCACGCCGCCACCTGCGAGTAAGCCGGGATACATCTCTGCGGCATCGGTGACGACCTCAGCATCGAGTTGCTGCCAGAGGTCAGGCATGGCACGTGCCGCGCCCGCCCAGTAGATCCGCCACCCATTGCCAAAGGGCGACCGACCATCGACGGCGGCGGGAAACATCGCACCCACGCTGGGGTGATCACCGTGGAAGGCGGCCCCCTGCAACTTCGGAAACGGTCGTTGGCCGTACCCGGATTCCAACGCCGCTTCGCCGTCGTGTGCGATGGCCTGAATGAGCAGGCCAGCATCCACCGCGTGGATCACCTGATCCTCAGCGTGTGGGCGACGTTCTTCGCCGTAGGTGTCGAGGGCAGCCTCATCGAGTTGACCGGCTGCCACCCCTGCGAGCTTCCACGACAGGTTCTCGATGTCGCGCATGCCACTGCACATCCCCTGCCCATTGAAGGGCGGCATCTGATGCGCGGCGTCGCCGGCGATGAACACCGGACCATCGCGGAAGGTCTCAGCGACGGTTGCGTGGAAGCGGTACACCGCAGCACGAGTGACTTCGAGCTGGTCGGGGGTGCCCCAGGGAGACAGCATCTGAGCAATCGAGTCGGTCGTGAGCACGTCCTCGCGCTGCTCGTCAGGTCGGAGCTGGAACTCCCACCGACGGTGGCGGCCAGGGCCCGGAACGAGCGTGGCGACGCGATCGGGACTGCAATGCTGACGCGCAACATGCGGCAGCGGCAAGTCTGGGTCGAGCAGCATGGTGTCGACAACGAGCCATGTTTGGTCGAAGCCCTGGTCGATGAGCGCGATATCGCGGAGGGCGCGGACCGTGCTCTTCGCCCCATCGGCAGCGATGATCCATCGGGCGGTGATCGCAGAGGTGGTGCCGTCACCCTCGACGTCGGCTTGTACGCCTCCACCGTCGAGATCGGTGAGCGCCGTCGCCTCGACGCCGAGACGCATGTCGACGCCGGCGGCCATCGCGACGTCGCGCAGGTTGCGCTCGAGTGAGGGCTGATCGAACGTGACCATCGGCGGGTGGCCAAGCGCACCGACGGTGCCGAGCGGCAGTTCGATGCCAACGACCCGATTGCCATCGCCGTCGGTGAACTCGCCGCCGGGCAGCTGG
>JAJCXU010000095.1 GCA_029263275.1 Ilumatobacter sp. | reverse complement strand
GGACGCCGACCTCGACGATGTGATCCACGCCCAATTCGATGGCGTGGCCGTCGCCTTGGCCACGGGGATCGGGGCATCTCCCGGCGCCGGCGTGGGCAAGGTCTACTTCACGGCCGACGATGCCGCCGACGCTGCTGACCGCGGCGAGGACGTTGTGCTCGTCCGCAACGAGACGACACCTGCCGACGTGCACGGCATGATGGTGGCGAACGGGTTGCTCACCACTCGCGGTGGGCTCGTGAGCCATGCCGCCGTGGTGGCCAGAGGCTGGGGCACGCCCGCGGTGGTCGGTGCTGAGGCGATCGTGATCGGCGACCACAGTTTCAGCGTCGGTGGTGTCATCGTCGCGGAAGGGGACGTCATCTCGATCGACGGCGCCACGGGTGACGTCGTGCTCGGCGAGTTGGCAACAGCATCCGACGGGCCGCCCGAGGAGTTCTTCACCGTGTTGGGTTGGGCCGACGAGATCCGGGCGGGTCACCTCGCCGTGCGCGCCAATGCAGACACCGGTGCCGATGCAACGAAGGCCCGAGAACTCGGCGCCGAGGGAATCGGACTCTGCCGGACCGAGCACATGTTCCTCGCAGCAGAACGACTCCCGGTCGTCCGTCGGATGATCCTTGCCGGCGATGCCGACGAGGAAGGCGCCGCACTCGAAGAGCTGGGGCGAGTGCAGCAGGCCGACTTCGAAGAGATCTTGCGAGCGATGAACGGGCTGCCGGTCACGGTTCGTCTCCTCGACCCGCCGCTGCATGAATTCCTGCCGTCGGTCGCCGAACTGACGTTGAAGGAGGCGACCGAAGGGTTGTCCGACTTCGAACAGCAGGAGTTGCGCGCCGCTCGGACGTGGGCCGAGCACAACCCGATGATCGGGACGCGCGGGGTGCGCCTCGGTGTGCTCAAGCCCGGGCTGTATGCGATGCAGGTCCGTGCGCTGCTCGCAGCGGTCCAGGTGCTGCGCGATGAAGGCCTGCATCCCATTGTCGAGGTGATGATCCCGCTCACGGTCAGTCGGCCCGAGCTCGCCCTCGCCCGTTCGTGGGTCGACGCCGAGATCGAGGCGACGCATTCTGATCACAGCGACATCACCATTGGCACGATGATCGAGACCCCGCGGGCGGCCTTGCGGGCTGGCGAGATTGCGCACGACGCCGACTTCTTCTCGTTCGGCACCAACGACCTCACACAGCTCACGTTCGGCTTCAGTCGAGACGATGTCGAGAGCCGGATGATGCCGGCGTATCTCGACCTCGGGCTGCTTGTCGCCAACCCGTTCGACACGATCGACCAGTTCGGTGTCGGTGACCTGCTCCGGCTCGCCGTCGAGAGGGGTCGGGAAGCAGTTCCGGGGCTCAAGATGGGCGTGTGTGGTGAACACGGTGGTGACCCAGCGTCGATCGAGCTGTTCCACGACGCCGGCCTCGACTACGTGTCGTGCTCGCCGTACCGAGTACCGATCGCCCGGCTCGCCGCGGCACAGGCGGTCATCAAGGCCCGGTCGTGACCGTCGCTGGCCCGTTGGCCGTGGTCCGATTGCGTTGATTTCGGGCACAATGTCGGGGTGCTGACCAACGCGTTCCTCGAGGCCGACAATCGCAGCGAGAACCTGGCCGATATCGACGTCGCCGTGTGGCAGTGGGGAGCGCTGCTGGGAATCATCGTCGTGATGCTGCTCATCGACCTCCTGGTGGTGCACAAGGAAGCACACGAGGTCGAGACCAGGGAAGCAGCGATCGAGTCGGTCGTCTGGATCAGTTGTGGTTTGGCGTTCACCGGTGTGGTCGCCTGGTGGTTCGGTGCACAGGCGAGCGGCGAGTACATCTCTGGCTTCCTGATCGAGAAGTCGCTCAGCATCGACAACGTGTTCGTGTGGGCGTTGATCATGGGGTACTTCAAGGTGCCGATGAAGTACCAGCACCGCGTGCTGTTCTGGGGCATTTTTGGCGCCCTGGCCCTGCGAGCCATTTTCATCTTTGCCGGCGTCGCGCTGATCGAGCGGTTCGACTGGATCCTCTACGTGTTCGGAGGATTCCTGCTCTACACCGCAGCGAAGTTGGTGTTCAGCGACAACGATCACGTCGACCCAGGGGAGTCGAAGTTCCTGAGACTGGTCAACCGTTTCGTGCCGTCGACCGACGAGTACGACGGTCAGAAGCTGTTCACCAGGCAGACCGGCAAGCGTCTGGCCACGCCGCTGTTTGCCGTGTTGATGCTGATCGAGACGACCGACGTGATCTTCGCGGTTGACTCGGTCCCGGCTGTGCTCGCTGTCTCAAACGAACAGTTCATCGTGTTCGCGTCGAACGCCTTTGCGATTCTCGGTCTGCGCGCTCTCTACTTCTTGCTCGCCGACATGCACAACCGTTTCGCGTTCCTCCAGCAGGGTCTGGCGATCATCCTCGCCTTCGTCGGCGTGAAGATGCTGATTTCGGAGTGGTACCACATCCCCACGTGGCTCTCGCTCACGGTCATTGCGATCGTGTTGACTGCATCGATCGGCTTCTCACTGAAGTTCACTCGGCTGCAAGCTGACGCCGCACTCGCCGACGCCGCATTCGACGATCACCCAGACAACAACTGATCACACTTGGGGTCTGACCCCAAGTGTGATGGGCCGTAGTCTGCAGACATGGGGATCGTCGACGAGGACATTGAGCGGCTGCGGTCGACGGTGTCGATTGTCGACACCGTGCAGCAGTACGTCGCACTCAAGCGGGTGGGCCGGAACTGGGTCGGACTGTGCCCGTTCCACGCTGAGAAGAGTGGTTCGTTCAACGTCACCGAAGAGCGCGGTCGCTACAAGTGCTTCGGCTGTGACAAGGGTGGCGATGTCTTCACGTTCATCCAGGAGATCGAGCACCTCGACTTTCCCGGTGCTGTTGAGCACCTGGCCGCCAAAGCTGGCATCCAGCTCAACTACACGACGTCAGGCCAGTCCGAGGAGCGTTCACGCCGCAATAAGCTGACCGCAGCGATGAACGACGCCGTCGAGTGGTATCACCAGCGGTTGCTCGAATCGCCCGATGCTCGCGCTGCCCGTGACTATCTGCGGCGTCGAGGGCTCGCGGGCGACATCGCACGCCAGTTCAAACTCGGTTGGGCCCCCGACGATTGGGACCAGCTCTCGCGCAATCTCGGTGCGCCCGCCGATGTGATGCAAGACGTGGGCCTGTCGTTCCGCAACCGTCGCAACAAGATGCAAGACGCATTTCGCGGCCGCGTGATGTTCCCGATCTTCTCCGAATCGGGCGAGGCGCTGGCCTTCGGTGGGCGAATTTTGCCTGGCTCCGAAGATCCGGCCAAGTACAAGAACAGCTCCGAAACACCGATCTACATGAAGAGCAAGACGCTCTACGGACTCAACTGGGCGAAGGCCGACATCGCCAAGAAGGACCAGGTCGTGGTGTGTGAGGGGTACACCGACGTGATCGGGTTCCATCGCGCTGGCGTCCCTCGGGCGGTCGCCACCTGTGGCACGGCGCTCACCGAAGAACACGTGCGCCTGCTGAAGCGGTATGCCAGCAAGGTGGTGCTCTCCTTCGATGCGGACGCGGCTGGCCAAGGTGCTGCGGAACGCTTCTACGAGTGGGAGGAGAAGCACAAGGTCGAAGTGCTGGTCGCTCGGTTGCCTGACGGCAAGGACCCCGGCGACCTGGCCTCGTCACAGCCCGAAGCGCTTGTTGCCGCGGTCGACAAGCCGGTGCCGTTCCTCAAGTTCCGACTGGATCGAACGATGCGTGGTCGGCCGAAGGACTCGCCCGAACACCGAGTGCGGCTCGCTGAAGATGCGATGGCAGTGGTCAACGAACATCCCAACAAGTCGATCCGCATGCTCTACGCCGGTGAAGTGGCCGCTGAGTTGTCGATGCCGGTCAGCGACATGGTCCGCCTCGCCGAGCGCGGTACCCGCCGCCCAGCGATTCAGGTGAAGCCGAAGCGCTCGCGCGGTCCGATGCAGAACGCCGAATTCGCGGCGCTCGTGCTGCTCGTCCAAGACTGGGACTCGATTGCGCCGTGGCTGTTGGAAGAGCTGTTTGACGACGACGTCAATCGGATGGCGTTCATCGCCCTCGCTGAGGCGGGTGGTGATCTCGCGAAGGCAATTGAGGTAGCGCCGCCAGACGCCGTCGACATTCTCGAACGTGCCGCTGTCATCGATCTCAACCTCGTCGCGGACGTCGAGGCTCGCACGTTGATCGGAGCAGCCTGTCGTCGCGAACTGCAGCAGCGTGTCCGGGTGATCGACCCAGAGGGCATGGCGGAGGACCGTCAAGCACGTCTCGACCTCGAAACACTCAACGACACCGATGCCGCTCGCGCTCTTGCTGCGGCCGAGTCATTGCTAGGTTGGCTCCATCGACGATCAGAGGAACGCACCCATGGGGACAACTGACGCCGGTCACCCAACAAGCGACTCATCGTCCGCGCCCTTTTCCGGTGTTGAGGCGAAGGAGTGGGACAAGCTCGTTGCCAAGGGCCGCGAGTCCGGTGAGGTGCATGCCGAAGACGTCACCCACGTGTTGCGACACGTCGAGCTGACCGGTGATGTCATCGTCGATGTGCAGTCGAAGATGGCTGAGCACGGCATCACTATCGACGACGCGGTCGACGGCGACGTCGAGGAAGACGACGATTCCACGGGCATCGTCCACGAGGTCATCGTCGAGTCGGCCGAGCCGCCAGCGCCGGAGGATGCCGACGAGAAACTGCTCAGCCGTCGCCGCGGGCGTCGCACGAAGAAGTCGTCGCCGAAGGGCGAAGGCGGCACGTCCGACGCTGTGCGCATGTACTTGCGTGAGATCGGCCAAGTCGACCTCCTCACGACCGACGACGAGCGCCGCCTGGCGCAGCTGATCGAAGAGGGTCTCATCGCCGCCGGCAAGATCGACGAGGCCGCCGAGGCTGGCAAGCCGATTGACGGGGTCGAGGGCCGCATGCTCACCCGTGCGGTCAATCGCGGCGAGCGAGCCAAGAGCGAGCTCACGCAGGCCAATCTGCGTCTCGTCGTGAGCATTGCCAAGAGGTACTCCGGTCGGGGCATGCAACTGCTCGATCTCATTCAAGAGGGCAACCTCGGTCTCATGCGTGCGGTCGACAAGTTCGACTACACCAAGGGTTTCAAGTTCTCGACGTATGCGACCTGGTGGATTCGTCAGGCGATCACTCGGTCGATCGCTGACCAGGCCCGCACCATTCGGATTCCGGTGCACATGGTTGAGCACATGAACCGGGTCACTCGGGCGAAGCGTTCGATGCACCAAGAGCTTGAGCGTGAGCCAACGATCGAGGAGATCTCGGTTCGCGTGCAACTCGAGCCCGATCGGGTGCGCGAACTCCTGCGGTACTCACAGGATCCGCTGTCGCTCGATTCTCCGGTCGGCGAAGAAGACGAATCGAACCTGGGCGACTTCATCCAAGACGAATCCGTCGACAGTCCCGCTGATGCCGCGGCCAAGGTCATGCTGTCGGACGCGGTCGGTGAGGTGCTCGGAGAGCTGTCTGAGCGTGAGCAGGACATCGTGCGGCTTCGGTTCGGCCTGGACGGCGGACAGGCCAAGACGCTCGAAGAGGTCGGCAAGGAATTCGGCGTCACGCGTGAGCGCATTCGCCAGATCGAAGCCAAGACCCTCGCCAAGCTCCGTCACCCGCAACGCAGCCAACGCCTCCGAGAATTCCTCGAGGTCGAATAGACCCGATTCGAGAGTGGGAGGGTCGGTCTCTGACCGATAGCCTCGCCTCGGCTTCTGCCTTCCGGGGTAGCTCAGCTGGCAGAGCAGCGGACTGTTAATCCGCTTGTCGTGGGTTCGAGCCCCACCCCCGGAGCAACGACGAAGGCCCACCGCATGTCGGTGGGCCTTCGTCGTTTTCGTGCGTGCGTTTGCAGTGTGGGGCGTCCGGGGCTCGA
>JAJCXU010000094.1 GCA_029263275.1 Ilumatobacter sp. | reverse complement strand
ATCTCGATGCCGAGCAGCCCGCGGACGCGGCTGCCCGCTCCATCGCACCCGATGACGTAGCGACTCCGCACCCGACTCGTCTCGCCGGTGACGAGATCCACGATGTCGGACACGACAGCATCGTCGAGTTCTTCGGAGTGTTCCCACTGCTGGCCGTAGCGCAACTCGGCGCCGGGCGAGACCCGAAGCTCGTCGGCCAGGATCGGCTCGAAGCGATGCTGGGACAGGTTGCGTAGCGGCGTCGGTGTGAAGTCGAGGCAATCGTCGCCCTGACGCTCGAACGGCAGCCGCCCGATCAGGTCACCCGCGAGCCGGGTGACGAAGTTGACGTGCCCGGCATCGACCGAGTCCTTGCCGGCCGCGTGGATGCGGTCCATGTCGAGCCCGGCCTGACGACAGATCTCGTACGTGCGGGCGTTGACGACGTGCGCGGCAGGCGACGTCTGGGGACCATCGCGACGCTCGACGACGAGCGACGTCAGTCCGTGGCGCGACGCGAGGATGCCGCCCAGCATCCCGACCGGCCCCGCACCCACGATCAACACGTCGACATCGACATCGATGTCGGAAGCGGGGTTCGGTGACTCGGCCGCCATGTCAGAAGATCCCTTCGTAGCTGCCACCGTCGAGCTGCAGGCTCTGGCCGGAGAGATACCCGGCCTGAGCCGAGCACAGATAGGCGAACGCGTCGCCGAATTCGTCGGGGCGTCCGAGCCGGCCGGCCTTGATCGACGCGATCTGTTCGGCCCGCGCCTCGTCATAGGAGACACCCTTGGACTTCATGACCAGCTCGGCCATCTGTTGCTGGCGGCCCGTGTCGAACCGCTCGGGCAGCAGCTGGTTGACGGTCACGTTGTGGGCGACGACGTCCTTCGACAGGCCCTTCAAGATCCCGGCGAGCCCGAGACGAGTGCCATGCGAGAGGCTCATCACCGGGTTCGGGGTCTTCACCATCGCCGAGCTGACTGCGACGATGCGCCCGAACCGGCGCTCGACCATCCCCGGCACCACACGCTGCAGGAAGCTGACCGGCCCGACAACCGCCTGCTGGAACGCGGCATCAAGCGCCTCTGCACCGAGGCGGTCGAACGGTGTGGGCGACGGCCCCTCACCATTGAGGAGCACGATGTCGGGCTCGGGACACGCGTCGAGGAGAGCGTCGTGCACCTCACGGGTCGACGAGTCGCCCACGACGCCAGTCACCTCGACGTCATGAGCGGCCTGAAGTTCGGAGACCGCCGTGTCAACGTCGGCGGCGGTGCGCCCGTTGATGACGATGTGTACACCTTCGCGAGCGATGCTCTCGGCACACGCCCTCCCCAGTCCACGGCTCGACGCGAGCAGAATGGCCCGACGGCCCGAGATTCCGAGGTCCATGACTACGCCTCGGCCTGGTCGCCGTCGAGTCGAGCACGGAACGCTAACTGCCAGTCGGTGAGCGGTTGGAACTCCTCGTCGTCCTGGATCTTCGCTCGCGTGTCCGCCTCGATCGCCGCGTCGTCGGCCGAGAGGTCGAGCCCGTCAGCAAAAGGCTGCGCAACGTGGAACGGGCTGTCAACGAAGCATTCCAAGCCGTTGCCCTCGGGGTCGTTGAAATACAGCGACCAGGCGTTGCCGTGGTTGATCGGGATGACACCTTCGATTCCGGCCTCATCGAGGCTGGCCCCGATCGCGCGGAGGTCATCGAGGCTGCCGGTGCGGAATGCCATGTGGTCGGCCATCACGAACTGGTGCTCGGTCTCTGGGCCCCCGGACACGAACACCATCTGGTGGTGCTCGGCGGGGTCCTGGGAAATGAATGCCATCTCGCCCTCGTCGCCGACGGTGCCGCGGTTGGTGACGGCGAAACCGAGCACGCCGCAGTAGAAGTCGAGCATGGCGTCGAGGTCGCGCACCGCGACCGTCGCATGACTCAGCGAAAGCCTCGCTGTTGGTGAATTCGGCATTGGTGGGTGTCCTTTCCTCGGGGGGTTCGGGTTCGGAGCTGTGGTCAGCAGACCTGGTGATCGGTCGTTCGCACGCAACGGTTGGTGAGCGTGCCGATCCCGTCGATGCGTGTCGTGATGACGTCGCCATCGGCGAGGACCTTGCCCTGCGCGATGCCGATACCGTCGGGCGTGCCGGTGAAGATCAGATCGCCGGTCGCGAGCGTCGTCACACGCGAGAGGTAGGAGACGAGCGTCGGCACGTCGAAGATCATCTGGTCGGTGGTTTCGTCCTGGCGGACCTCGCCGTTGACCTCGGTCACGATCCGGAGGTGATCGCGATCGACCGACTCGGGCGAGACCATCACCGGGCCGATCGGGCCGAAGGTGTCGAACGATTTGCCGAGATCGAAATGTGGCGGACTGGCCGCGAACTGGACCGCCCTGTCGGACACGTCCTGGCCGACCATCAGCCCGACGACGTGGTCCCAGGCGTCGGCCGGTTCGATGTCCTTGCCGCCACGCCCGATCACGATGACCAGCTCACCCTCGTAGTCGACCGCATCGCTGCGCAACTCGACGTCAGCCGTCGGACCGACGAGGC
>JAJCXU010000093.1 GCA_029263275.1 Ilumatobacter sp. | reverse complement strand
GCGCTAACTTCCACATCGCCGTCGGGACCGCTGACACGCACGACGTGGACGTCGCCGTCGCACTGGGTGAGCCGCGCCCAGCCGCGAACGAGATGAATCTGTTCGTGTTCCTCCATCTCGAGGTCCTCACTCGCCGCGAGCCCGTCGCGGCGAGCGCGAACCCACGCCAGCGGATCGTCGACGCCGGCCTCGGCTGCGTGCAGCAGCGCTTTTGAGGGGATGCAGCCGACATTGGTGCAGTCGCCACCGATCTTGTTGCCTTCGATCAGCGCGATGTCATGCCCGAAGTTCGACAGGCCGATGGCCATGGTCAGACCGCCTGAGCCGGCGCCGATCACTGCCGCTTTGTACGTGGTGCGCGGGTCGTGGCCAATCATGTGGTGCTCGGTTCTGTGATGAGGTGGGGTGAGCTCGACGTCAGAGCTTGCCGCTGTTTGACGATGCGTGCGATCGCGAGGCTCGCGATGAAGATGACGACACTGAAGATGAGGGCAATCGGGTCGATGCCGTCGATGCCTTGATCGACTCGGTCGAGAGATGCTCCGAGCAGCACGAACGAAATCGTGCCAGGCAGCGAACCGATCGCGGTCGCGGTGATGAACGGGACATATCTGATCCGCAGCGCGCCGGCCGCATAGTTGACGAGGTCGTACGGCACGAACAGGAACCGCATCACGAGCACGGTCTCGAAGCTGTTGTTGCGTAGCTTGGTCGACCAACGCGACGCTGCGTCATGGTCGGGTGCACGGCGGAGCAACCTGCCCACGAGGTAGGCGATCGTGGCCGAGCCATTGGCAGCGATGATCACGATGATCACCCCGGCAACCGGGCCGAAGAGCACGCCGCCGACGACGGTCAACACCGACGCAGGGAACAACACGATCGGGCGGGCGAGGTAGACCGCCACGTACGCGAGGACGCCCCACCACGCCGTCTCGACGTTGTCGATGAATTCCTGTGCCGCCCCCGTCGTCGAGAGATCGTTCGATGTCTGATATCGACGCCACGCGACGATGGCAATGATCCAGATCGCCACGACGACGCCGCGTTGGACCCAGGCGCGCCAGGAGGCTGTCTGCGGCATCGTGTCCATCAGCTTCAGCCAACGTGCTCAGCGGCGCCGTGCATTCCGCAATCAGCGCTGTTTCGCGTTTGGTTCGTACCAACTCTGTGAGCGCGCCTCTCTACGGTGCAACTCACCGACTCTCCCCGCCGGACAACTCGATCTCCGTGGGAGCAACACATGCACATCAACCTTGCCGTCGTGAGCGGCGTCATGACCAACGAACCGGTTCACCGCGAACTGTCGAGCGGCGACACGATGGTCCAGTTCGACATCAGTACAGCGGTCGAACGCGATGGGCGTACGGCCAACATCTCCGTACCGGTGTCGTGGCGCAATCCGTCAGCGACCGCCACCAGCGCGCTGGTCGTCGGCGACGACGTAGTGGTCACTGGGCGCGTCGAGCGACGCTTCTTCCGCAGTGGCGGCGCCACGCAGAGCCGCACCGAGTTGGTCGCGCAACGGTGCCTGCCCGCTCGACGCACCAAGAGCGTGCGCTCGCTTTTGGCTGCTGCTGCAGCGACGCTCGCTGCCTGAGCGCTCAGACGACGCTGCGCACGACCAGGCCGGTGCGGAGTTTCGGCGTGAAGAACGTCGACTTCGGTGGCATCAGCAGGCCTTCGCGGGCGGTGCGCTCGATCTCCGCAACGCTGACCGGCCGGATCAACACCGCGCCAGACACGGCGCCGCTGGTCACGGCATCAACAACATTGGCGACGCCGTGCTGGTAGGTGACCGCGTGGTCAACGCCTGACAGCACGTGTTCGAGCCAGGCGCCGTCGAGCGAGCGCACGTCGTCAAACGCTCCCGGCTTGGGTGTGAGCCACTGCCCGGTGCCGTCGGGTCCGATCAGGCAGAGCTTGCCGTCGGCGTCCATTTCGGCGAGTGTGGCCGCCGAGGGCGCCCCGGCATCGGACAGGTCGAATGCCGTGCTCAGCGCCGACTGCAGGGCGTTGAAGTCGATCTCGGTGTACAGGCGGTGAATCGCCTCGACGCTCAGCTGGTCGGCCACCAGTTCGCTGACGAACGCGAGCGTGTCTTCGGCCGGGGAATGGTTCTGCCCCGCAGCACGGACTTCGTCACGGAACGTTCGGCTGATGCCATAGCGGTGGTGACCGTCGGCGATCAGAACATCATCAGATCCGACCTTGTCGGCAATCGCGGCAACACGCTCGGCATCGCTGACTCGTTCCACGACGTGTTCGACGCCTTCGACCGTGACCGATGACAGGTGTTCGCCGGGTTCGGCCAGCAGTTCGGACAGTCCATCGGCCAACGACAGCCCCCAGATCGGTGACATGTTCGCCTGCGTGGCGCGAGTGAGATCGAGGCGGTCGGTGGATGCCTTCGGTGTGACGCGCTCGTGCGGCAAGACACCACCAGCGCCCTCATCGACGACTTCGAGGCCTCCGAGCACACCGGCGATGTCGCGCGCCGTTCCCGTGGCATCGGTGAATCGCATGCGGTAGATCGTGAAACTGGGGGAGTCATCGAAGTCCATCACCCCGGCATCGATCCACTCACGCAGTGTCTTGCCCGCAAGGGCGTAGCGATCGTCGCCGGCGGATTCACGCGGCACGTCGACATGGGTGATGTTGAACGTGTTGCGCGCATTGAGCGCGTCGACGTCGGCGTTGGACAGCACGTCGTACGGCGGGGCGATCAGATCGTCGATCGTCCGGTCGCAGTAGCGGAGAGCGGGAAATGGAGTGAAGCGTGGCACTGGCCCAGCATGCCAGCCCCGTGAGTGGAATGATGCACGAGTGATCGAACACCACCTTGGTTCTGTGCAGACGGTCTTGTGCGACCTCGATGGAGTGGTTTGGCTCGCCCACGAGCCAATTCCCGGAGCGTCGGATGCGGTCGCACGGCTCCGTCGGTCCGGTCGCCGGGTGGTCTTCGTCACGAACAACTCGGCGGCGCGCCTCGAAGAACACGCCGCGGCACTCGATCGCGTCGGCATCGCGGCCGAAGGTGACGTCGTCAGCTCGTCCACGGCCGCTGCGCATCTGATCGAGGCGGGCGAACGGGTGCTGGTCGCAGGTGGCTCAGGCGTTGTTCAGGCCGTCGAGCAGCGCGGGGGTGTTGCCGTGCTCAATGACGGCACCGTCCACGAGACACCCTTCGATGCGGTCATGGTCGGGCTACATCGCGACTTCGACTATTCGCGGTTGGCTGCGGCGGCGGCAGCGCTCCACCGCGGTGCCCGGTTGATCGGTACCAATTCCGATTCGACGTACCCGACGCCGCGCGGCCTCGAACCCGGCGGCGGATCGATCGTCGCTGCGGTAGCAACTGCTGGAGATCAGCCAGCGACCTTTGCTGGCAAGCCCCATCAACCGATGGCGGCAGCGATCGCAGCGCTGCTCGGTGCGGACTTCGATCCTGGGACCATGCTCATGGTCGGCGATCGACCGGAAACCGACGGTTTGATGGCACAGCAGCTGGGTTGCGGATTTGCCCTCGTCCGGACGGGGGTGACGCAACCGGGCCAAATCGTCGACGTCGATCTCCCCATCGCCGCGGATCTCCCCGATCTCGCCGCAGTCGCCGCAGCGATCCTGGACTGATGGCCGGGCCAGTACAATGGAACCATGGCCACTTCACCGATTCAGAAGCTCATCGACGCCGGAATTCAGTTCACCGACGTGTCCAAGAAAAACGCCGAGAAGATCGTTTCGCAGCTCGTGAAAGCGGGCGACGTGCAGAAGCGCGACGCCGAAAAGGTCGTCTCGCAGCTCGTCGACCGTGGCAAGGAGACCTCGGAGAAGGTTGCCGAGGTCGTCCAGCGCGAAGTCGCCAAGCAGGTCGGCTGGATGTCGGAGCGCTTCGACGAACTCGAGGACCGCTTCGAAGAGATTGCCGAGCGGCTGTCCGAGCGTGTCGATGGTGCGCCGAAGCCCCCACCGGCCAAGAAAAAGGCCGCGGCCAAGAAGAAGGCTCCGGCGAAAAAG
>JAJCXU010000092.1 GCA_029263275.1 Ilumatobacter sp. | reverse complement strand
AGCTTGCCTGGTTCGATCCGCAATTCGCCGCGCAGCAGTGCCTCGGCCTGGTGATCGAAAAAGTTCGAGAACCCGCCCAGCGCCTGGCCTGCCCTGAACGGTTCGACCGGGATGCCCCACAGCAGGAACAGCAGGACCACGAGGCTGCAGAGCGTCGCCCAGCGCATCGCGCGTCGGAAACGAGCAGCGTCGTCGATGTCGATGTGCTCCGCCTCGGTCATGCGGGAGCCGAGGCTACTCGTCCGATAGCGTGAGTACCGATGCCTCCCAGTGCGAGCCCACCGCCGCAGGTTGATCCGTCGCTCATCGATCTCGATGACCTTGAGCTGCGTATCGACGAACTGCGTGCCCGATACCGCGCTGCGACACCGTTTCCGCACATCGTCCTGGACGACGTCGTCGGGCCTGACGCGATCGCAGCGGTCTACGCCGAACTCGACGAGATGTCGAACGACGGCTGGAACAGCTACCTCCACGTCAACGAGCGGAAGTACTCCAACACTGACCCCGACGCGTGGGGCCCAACGGTTCGCGCTGTGGCCGCAGCGTTCGCCAGCGAGCGTTTCATCGCCTGGCTGAGTGACTTGACCGGGTTCGACGACCTGCAGCCCGACCCGAGTCTCGACGGCGGCGGCCTGCACCGCAGCTATCGCAACGGCTTTCTCAACGTGCACGCCGACTTCACTGCCCACCACAAGGTGGCCACCTGGCGGCGCCGTATCAATCTGCTCCTGTACCTCAATCCCGGTTGGCAGGCCGACTGGGGTGGCGAACTCGAACTCTGGGGCCCCGACATGGCGCGCTGCGAAGGAACGGTCGAGCCCATCGGCAACCGCATGCTGCTCTTCACCACCAACGAGACGTCGTTCCACGGACACCCCGATCCGCTTCGGTTCCCCGAAGGGATCCCGCGCCAATCGCTGGCGCTCTACTTCTTCGGCGAAGAGGACGATCCCGTCACGCACTCCACTGACTACCGGGCGCGGCCCGACGACGGTGCTCGCCGCTTCGGGATCTACCTCGACAAGAAGGCGCTCGCTGCCTACGACGTCGTCAAACGCCGGTTCAAGCTGTCCGACGCTGCCATCAACCGGATCGTCCGGCCGTTCAGCCGCCGCGATCGCTGAGGGCCCTGGGCCGCCGATGTCGAAGACGTTGATCGTCGTTCCGACGCACAACGAGGGTGAGAACATCGCCGAATTGCTCGACGGGCTGCATGCCCACGTGCCTCACGCTGACGTCGTCGTCGTCGACGACGCCTCTACCGACGCCACCCGGTCGCTCGTTCGGGCAGCGGCGGCGACACGTCCGAACGTCCGGCTGGTCGAGCGTGAGGAGCGCCTCGGCCTCGGCTCGGCGTATGTGCACGGTTTCGGTTTGGCGCTCGACGAGGGCCACGACCTCGTGGTCGAGATCGACGCAGACCTCTCCCACGACCCTGCCGATCTCCCGGCAATGCTCACAGTTGCCGATCTCGGATACGGCGTCGTCATCGGGTCCCGATACGTCCCAGGCGGCTCGGTCGTCGGTTGGCCCCGGCACCGACTATGGCTGTCACGCTGGGGCAACCGCTACGCGGCGATCATGCTCGGCCTGGCGATCAACGACGCGACCGCCGGGTACCGGGTGTATCGAACCGACACGTTGCGGGCAATCAGCCTCGACGGCATCCAAGCCGGCGGCTACGGCTTCCAAGTCGAAATGACGTACCGCACCGTGCGCAAGGGCCTCAGTGTCGTGGAGGTTCCGATCCAATTCCGCGATCGCGTGGCCGGCAGCTCCAAGATGCACCGCGGCATCGTGCTGGAGGCCTTCACACTCGTCACGTACTGGGGCCTGGCTGACTTGTTCAGTCTGCGGCGACGTCGGCGCGCCTATCGCGAGGCAGCGGCCACCACGGCTGCACAGAGCACGTCGAGCTGACGAGCCGCCACCGACGTCCAGGACAGGCCCGCGGCGTGTTCGATCGCCGCTGCACCCATGTGCTGGCGCCGATCGGCATCGACGAGGAGTTCGCCAACGGTCGTGCCGAGGCGGTCGAGGTCAGCGACCAGCGATCCGGTCACACCGTCCACCACAGCACCACGGTGCCCTGCGATGTCGGTCGCGACACAGGGGGTGCCACACGCTGCACCCTCGGTCAGCGACATGCCCCATCCCTCGGCGTGTGACGCACTGACGACGAGCCACGCCGATCGATAGGCCTGGACCAGTTCGTCATCGCTGACACGGCCGCTGAGCGTGACCCACTCGGCAGCGGCCTGATCGGTGATCCATGCTTCGATCCGTGGTCGATCTGGCCCATCACCGATGAGGCGGACGTGGAGGTCGGGGACTCGCTCGCGCGCGGCAACGAGCGCTTCGAGCGCGAGGCATTGACGTTTCACCGGTGCAAGCCGACCAACGATCACGACTTCCGGTCGAGGGCTCCGAACGGCTTCGTCAGGCGTGTAACGCTCGTGCACCCCCGGCGGGATGACCGTCAGGTGTGATCGATCGATACCGATGCCCTCGATCTCGTCTGCCGAGGACTCGGACAACGTGGCGAAGGAACTCCGCTTGTAGAACTTCGGAGCGAGTCGCGTCTCGAGGAAACGGCCGACAGCGTCGAGTGGTTTCGGCAGAACATCGGCCCACATGTCGCGGTGTACATGGTGCATCCACACAACTCGGCGCTTCGGTGCCCAGAGCGGGCCGAACCAGGGCACGCCGTTCCAGATCTCGACCGTCGCTGTCGTCGCGGGACGTCGTCGTGCCAGACGGCGCCACAGCTGATGGGCGACCACCCGGCCGAAGACCGTGTGCCGGCCGCCTCGCTGCACGACGACATACCCATTCCGGTCGAACGTTCGAGCGGAGCGCGTGGAGGTCCGATGCACGACCTCAATGCCAACCGACGCCCACCGGCTGAAGATCTCGTCGGCGTGGAGTTCTGACCCACCTGCGTCCGCATCGTCGAGGTCACGCCACGCAAAACTCTCGACGCGATCAATGCCGACGGCACGCAGCCGCTCGGCGCTCGCCTGCAACTCGGACTGCGCGTCGGGGAGCGTCACGTGTCGAGTTTGCGCCACACGAAGTCGGGGGCGAAGCGGAGCAGACCGAACACACCCTGGAGCTTCGCCGGCGCCCAGACAACGGCTTTCTTCTTGCGCAACCCGTTGACCGTGGCGGCTGCAACGTCGACCGCATCGACGGTGAACGGTGCGTCGTCCATCCCTTCAGTCATCGAGGTCCGCACCATGCCAGGCCGCACGGTCATCACCCGAGCGCCGGATCCGTGCAGTGCGTGACCGAGACCGGTCGTGAAGGCGTCGAGACCGGCTTTGGTCGAGCCATAGACGAAGTTCGAGGCGCGCGTCCGCACGCCGGCAACGCTCGACAACGCGACGAGCACGCCGTGACCCTGTGCGCGGAGCCGGTCTGCTACGGCAAGACCGGAACTGACTGCACCCGCGTAGTTGACGTTGACCAGATCGGCCGCGGCGACAGGGTCATCGGCAGCATCGAGACCAAGTTGGCCGAAGGCCTGGATGACGATGTCGAGATCACCGTGGTCGGAGGCAACCGCTGACACCCAATCGGCATGCCCGGCATGGTCGGTGGCGTCGAAGTGGCGTGCGGTGACCGTTGCGCCGCTGAGCTGGGCTTCGAGCCCGGCGGCGTCGGCGGTGTCGGTGTTGCGGCACCCGAGGACGACGGTGCGCAGCGACGCAGAGTCAAGGGCGACGACGATCGCCCGAGCAATGTCGCTCTTGCCGCCGAGGACGACCACGGTTTGCGGTTGATGAATGGCGTTGTTCATGAGAGATCCAGTCTGGTTGTTCAGAGAAGGTCGAGTCGGCGCGCCTGATCGCTGGCCCACCGACCGTCTGGGTCGACGGAGCGACGAATCGCCTTCCACGCATCGAGACGCGGATAGCCCGCTCGAATGATGTCCGGGGTGGTGTGGGCATCTTTCGCGAGATAGTGACGGCCGCCGGCGTTGACGACGAGCTGGTCGAGTTCCGCGAGGAACGGGCCGAGCCCGGGCACACCCGCGGCGAGGTCGAACGTGAGGGTCCAACCCGGCTTGGGAAAGCTGAGGAAGCCGCCACTCTCCGCTCCGAACCGCTTGAGCACCGAGATGACACTCGCGTTGCCGTTTGCCACGACTCGGTCGACGATCTCACGCAACGTGTCGATCGCATCGAAGGGCACGACGAACTGGTATTGCAGGAACCCGCTCGTGCCGTAGAAGCGGTTCCAATCGCCGACGCCGTCGAGTGGATGGAAGAACCCGGTCAGCGTTGGCGTGCCGATGTGCTGCTTGGGCGCCTTCCGAAACCACAACTCGTTGAACGTGCGAACTGCGAGCCGATTCATCACGTTCGGCACCGGCGGCACCGACGCCAACGACCCGGGGGCGAAGGCGAGCGGGTTGCGTAGTGCCTTCGGCGCGTGCTCGGCGAGATCGTCGAGTGTGGCGTGATCGCCGCGTTCGAGAATCGAGCGGCCGACCGTCGAGCCCTTCGTGGCCAGGTCGACCCACGCAACCGAATAGCGGTGATCGGCATCGCCATCGCTCATGGCCGCGATCAATGCCTCCAGATCGGGGAGGCGTTGTGTTTCGACGAGACACCGATTCGTTTCGATGCGCAAGAGGCGGAACGTCGCCCGCGTGATGACCCCGGTGAGGCCCATCCCACCGATCGTCGCCCAGTACAGCTCCGCATCCGCATCCGCATCCGGCCCAATCGTGCGTTCCGAGCCGTCGGCCAGCACGATGTCGAGCGAGAGAACATGGTGCCCGAAGGTGAGATCGCGGTGATGGCCCTTGCCGTGCACGTCACTGGCGATTGCTCCGCCGACGGTGATGAACCGGGTGCCGGGTGTGACCGGGACGAAGAAGCCGTGCGGCACGATGCGGCGAAGCAATTCGTCGAAGCTCACGCCGGCGTCGACCGTGGCCGTGCTCTCCACGGTGTCGATCCAGACCGGATTTGCTGACGGTTGGACACGGATGACCGCACCACCACCATTCTGGGCGGGATCGCCGTAGGCCCTCCCCAGGCCGCGAGCGATTGCTCCACGCTGGCCCGACGCAACCTGCGCAACATCATCGGCGCCGACCGATTCAACCGTGGCGGAGGTCGCTGACGTTCTCCCCCAGCCGGTGAGTAACTCTTGGTGGCCCATCAGCGACTCAGTACGGCCATTCGGGCGCAGTGCGGCCGAGCCGGGTGATGACCTTGCCGAGTCCTGCGGTCAACAGCACCTTGAGGGCGACGTTCTTGAGAAACCATGGCAGCTGTGCGAGCTGGCGCGCTGCGTTCTTGGCGCGGGTGATCGGCCCTCCCGGGAGATCAGCGCGGTAGATCGTCATCGACCGTGACCGACCGACGTATCGGAACTTCGAACCGAGAACCAGTTCGCGGAGAATGGCCAAGGTGACGCCGATCGACGAGAAGGAGTCGTGGATGAGCAGCGTGCCGCCATCGCCGACACGCGATCCCCATGATGTGATGTCGGCGCGTGCGGGCCCGTAGCGGTGCGCACCGTCGACATAGAGCAGGGCGACCTCGCCAGAGACTTCGGCGTGGGCATCGTCGGAGAACATCCGAAGGTGACGGACGCGGTCAGAGACACCAGCGTCAGCGAGGTTCTTGTTGAAGAGTGCGTGGTCGGTGTCCGCCTCATCGCCATATCCATCGAGTTCCTGCGGGCCCCGGTCGTTGCCGGCGTGCGGGTCGATCGCGATGACATGGACGGACGGGTCGGCCGCGGAGGCCAGCACGATGGTCGAGCGGCCCTGGAACGAGCCGATCTCCACGATCTGGCTGTTCTGGGGACAGCGTGCAGCGTTCTCGTACAACGTGGACGCTTGCCCCGCAGTCATCCATCCCTCGACGTCCGCGACCTGCTCCAAGATCACCTCGACAGACGGGGTGGCGGCAGCGTTCTCCATGGGGTCAACCAGCGTAGACCGCGACGCCATAGATCACGATCCAGGTCAGGCCCAGAATTTGCAGGACGCGATCCTTGGCGAACACGTCCTCAGGTGCACCCCCTCCACCCTGTTCGAGCACGAGGAGATACCGCAGGAGCGCGGTCAGCATGGGCACGATCGAGAGTTCGTAGAACGGGAAGTCGAATTCGCCGATCTCATCGACTCCCGCGCTGGTCTCGAACGCCCAGACGCAGTAGCTGAGCAGCGCGGCACCACAGCTGACCGACAAGACGATCCGCAAGTAGCCAAGGGTGTACATGTCGAGCGTGGCGCGAGTCCCTGCGCCAGATCCCAACTCGTTCAGCTCGGCGTATCGCTTGCCGGCCACGATGAAGAGCGACCCAAACGTGGTGCACAAGACGAACCAGCGCGACATCGGCACGTCGACGGCAACGGCGCCCGCACCAGCGCGGAGCACGAATCCTGAGGCAACCGCCACCATGTCGATCACCGGAATGCGTTTGAGCCCGAGGTTGTAGGCCAAATTGACCGCGAGATACACCACAACGACGGCGACTGTTTGCCACCGACCGGTCGCTGCGGCCAGGCCGAGCGCGGCCAGCGGAGCGACGATGCCCGCCGCTCGTGCCACCCCCATCGACACGTCGCCCGCAGCAATGGGTCGATGGCGCTTCTTCGGATGGTTGCGGTCCGCGTCGACATCGATCAAGTCGTTCCAGAAGTAGACCGTGGCTGCAGCGAAGCAGAACGCGATGAAGACCAGGATGGTGAGCCACAGCTCGCGGCCTTGATTGAGCACGCCGGCGGCGCCCGGCGCGGCGAAGACCAGGACGTTCTTCAGCCACTGCTTGGGCCGAGCAGTACGAAGGAGGCCCGAAATCACTGCGCCGACGGTAGCGCGATTCAGGTCGGAGACGCTGCCAACCAGTCCGGTTGTCGGCCACCGACGAATACTGGGTGGTCCGCGTCGAGGAGCATCTCGCGGTCGCCGGTTGAGTCGCCGTACGCCGTGACGTGAACGCCTGCACGTCCTCCGATGTCGCGGTGATGCTCGTCGAGCCAGGCGTGCAGGCGGCGCACCTTTTCAGCGCCCCGACAGTTCGGTCCGTTCATCTCACCGGTGAACTGCTGGTCATGGTCGGTGACGAGGCGCGCGGCGAGCACGTCGTCCACGCCGAGCAGTCCACCAAGCGGGCGCAGGTACACCTCGAACGAGGCCGACACCAGCAGAACGGTGTCGCCTGCGGCCTGGTGGTTGCGCAGCATCTCCACCGTGTCGGCCCGGAGCCATGACGCGTGAACGGTCCTGGCGAACTCCGCGGCGTGGCGACCAACGTCCTGCACCGGTCTGCCGGCGAAGGCGGCGCGCGCTGCTCGAGCCTTCAGTGCGTCACGATCCCGGCGTACGACCCCCGGCACGATCTGGCGGACATCGAGAGCGAGTTGTTGCACGAGTGCCGGGGTACCAGCGACACGGCGGAGGAATGGGACCACACAGTCGCGTGTGGTCAGGGTGCCATCGACGTCGAATGCCGCGATGCGCGGCAGCTCGGTGGTCACTGCCGTCGAGCGGGGATGGCCTCGAGCGCGTCCCAGAAGTCAGGCCAGCTCTTCGACACCACACCCGGGTCATTGATCTCGATCCCATCGACGACCAGCCCGAGGATGCCGAAGGCCATGCCCAGCCGATGGTCGTGATGCGTGTCGAGGGTCGCTCCGTGCAAGAGGTCGGTCGGCGTGATCAACAGGCCGTCTGCTTCGACCGTGATGTTGGCGCCGGTCTTGGCGAGTTCGGCAGCGAGGTCACCGAGCCGGTCGCTCTCCTTCTCGCGGATGAATCCCACGCCAGTGATCCGTGTCGGTGTGACGGCTTGGGTCGCGATCACCGCCATCGTCGGCACCAAGTCCGAGATGTCGGCCATGTCGATCTCGATCCCCCGCAAGGGCGTGTCGCGTCGACGCATCACGACCGTGTCATCTGCGCTGACCGTGGCCGTACAGCCCATTTCGACCAGCACGTCAACGAAACGAGCGTCACCCTGTAGCGCATTGGCACCGAGGCCACGCACACACACGGCGCCACCAG
>JAJCXU010000091.1 GCA_029263275.1 Ilumatobacter sp. | reverse complement strand
GCTCGATTCGCTCGGTGTCGCGTCGTCATCGCCACCGCTCAGTACCACCACGGCACCGATGACTGCGAGTACCGCGACGATTCCTGCGACGATGAGTCCGATGGGGGAGCCCTTCTTGGAGGGAACGTCTGACGGCTGGGTCGTCGACGATGATGCCGACGAAGGACGTGCAGCGGCGGCAACCGGTGCGGCAGGCTCTGGTCGAACGACCGAACGCTGAGCGACGGCAGCAGTACCGAGGGCGATGGCCAGGTGTGGATTGGTGGCGGCGATGACCGGACGTCCGGTGTGCTCGCCCACGAGTTGGCCGACGGCGGGGATGTTCGACGACCCTCCGACGAGGAGTACGCCGTCGATGTCGGCCCATTCGACGCCAGCCGATGCGACGACACGGTCGAGCACGCTCAAGGAGTCTGCGAGACGCGGGCGAACCATCGACTCGAACTCGGCTCGGGTGAGGCGCACGGATGTGCGGAGATTCGGCAGCGCGACCGGGATCTCCACGTCGGTGTCTTGTGACAGATGTTCCTTTGCTGACTGGCACTCGGAGCGGAGCTGCATCAGCGCCGACCGGGCGTCGGGATCAGCCGTGTCGAGCATGAAGACCTGGCCATCGAGGGCAGTATCGACATGGCTCAGAATTGCTTGGTCGAAGTCGATGCCCCCGAGGCGTTCCACGCCCTCAGGTGTTCCGACCACTGACCAGTCGCCCTCGCATCGCACGACCGCCGCGTCGAACGTGCCACCACCGAGGTCGTACACGGCCACGAGTGAGCCGTCAGCGACGCGGTCGCTGTTGGCCACTGCCGCAGCGACCGGTTCGGGCACGAGTTGCACGTCGTTGACCCCGGCCTGGACCGCCGTATCTCGGAGGAGATCGAGCCGAAATGGCCCCCATGACGCGGGGTGGGCCAACGCGACCGCAGCAGGAGGGGCACCTTCCACGACTTCCACGCGTCGGATGACTTCGCGCAGGAGTTCGGCGGTGAGGGCGTCGGCCCCGAATGCCTCCCCGTCGAGGACGATTGGCGCAGGGTCACCGAACCGACGCTTGAACTCGCGTGCCGTCGCCCCGGGGTGCGTGGTGAGGCGACGTTCCGCTGCCTCGCCCGCCAACATGGCGTCGTCGCTCTTCGACACCACCGACGGAATCGTGTTCGACGTGCCGGTGAGTTGGACCACACGCGGCGTCCCATCGGCCGCAACAGCGGCACAGGTGTACGTCGTACCAAGGTCGACGCCGATGGCGTAGTGAGCCGATGTCATGGGCACTCCTTCGTGCTGGTCAACCCGGTGGAGCGACGCGTGATCAGGTTGGTGGTGATCGTCATGCCTGCGAATTGCCCTCCGTCGTTGCTCCGTCCGATCCGACAGCTTGCCTGGGAGACGCCCATGAATACTTCGGGAATCTTCCTGATGTTCCGCTCGATGTCGTTCGCGTATGGTCAAGGTAATGGAAACCGGCGGGGGGACTTCAACGTGGCTCGACGAGCAACTCGTCGCCGACGGGCGATGGGCTGATGGCGTCCCTGCCGACGCCGATCCGTGGGTTGCGGCAGCATTCGGCGGGCTGGCGACGATGTCCCCGGAACAACTGGTGGAAGCGTCAGCAGCTGCCGATGCCGCAGCCGCCGCAGAGGCGTCGTCGTCAGCTGGCGTCGCGGACTCTGCTGAACACGCCGTTGCTGTTGATCTCTGGTTGACCGACCGCGACGACTTCGTCGTTGCTGATGACGGCGACGCGTTCGCCGTCGACGACCACGACCTCGGCACCGACGACGGCGCGGACATCGAGCCAGCGGATGCGCTGGCGGCGCTTGCCGAGGCAGGCGCGGTGCCCGCCGAGACGGTCCCGGGCCTTCCGGATGCCTTCGACAGCCTGGATCACGACGCCCCTGAGCCTGCTTCGGAGCCGACAGAGCACGGAGCGGACGTGACAGACGTGCTGGCCGACGACATCGTGAAGCCGGCTGGCCCAACCGCTTCGCCGACTGAAAGAAGGCCGGAGGAAATCACCGCCTCTGAGACGCTCGAGTCAGATCAGCCGTCGTTGCCGCCGCTGCCTGACGCGGCCACACGCGACGTGTTCGATGCAAGCTTCGACGACGCGATCGACGACATCGGGCAGTTCACCGCCGAGCTCGACGAACCGGGTGGCGAGACCGAAGGACACGCCGCCGCCGACATCGACACTGACGACGACCCGATCGAGGGGTGGGACAATGACTGACACCCCGGTCACGGCATCGCCGGATCGCATCGATGCGCTGGTCGACACCGCACTCGGCCAACTGAGCGGTGAATTCGGAGCCATGGATCGGCCCGACCTGCAGCAGCGAATCGACGCGGCGCGTGTGCGGGTGACGCGCCCGAGCACCGTCGTCTGTGTGGTCGGGGAGTTCAAGCAGGGCAAGAGTTCGTTGGTCAACGGCCTTGTTGGCCACGACATCTGTCCGGTCGACGATGACATCGCCACCGCGGCGCTCACCCTGGTTCGCCACGGCCCCGAAGTGTCGGCAATCGTGCGCTACCGCGGCGACGCTGATCCTGCGGCCGAACGCATCTCGATCGATGATGTCCGCTCCTTTGTCACCGATGTGGCGCACGACGACGACCGCCCCGAGGTTGATCGGGTCGATGTGTTGGCGCCGAGTCCGCTGTTGGCCGACGGCCTCGCCATCGTCGACACACCAGGCATGGGCGGGCTCGGCGCCGGGCACGCCGCGGCGACGCTCTCATTCCTTCCGTTCGCCGACGGCCTCATCTTCGTCAGCGATGCCACCAGCGAACTCACTGCTCCAGAGCTGGCGTTCCTCGAGCGGGCCCGGTCGTTGTGTCCCAACGTGGTCATGGTCGCGCCCAAGATCGACCTCGCACCCGAGTGGAGGCGGGTCGTGGAGATCAACACGGATCATCTCGCTCAACGTGATCTCGACATCAGCATCATTCCCGTCTCGTCGGCGCTGCGGTCGACCGCATTTGCGACGCGCAACCGAGACCTCAATGAACGCAGCGGCTATCCGGCGCTCCTCCACGAACTCGACGTCAAGGTCATCAGTCCGGCGCAGCACGGCGCGGCTGCACGCGCTCGGTCCGAGGCGGTGAGCCTGATCGACACGACGACGGTCTCGTTGCGAGCAGAACGAGAAGCGCTCGACGACCCGAAGGCCAATGAAGTTCTGCAACGTGCGGCAGCTGATGCGACCGAGCGGCTGGAGACTCTGCGCGGGCCCGGCTCGCGCTGGCAGACAGTCCTCGGTGATCGACTGGCTGACCTGTCGAGCGAAGTCAACCACCGCTTTCGCGGGGCGATTCGTGACACGGCTCGATCCCTCGATGAGCGGATCGAGTTGCTGAAGAACGCCGAAGAGTGGGATGAGATGGCACGCGATCTGCAGAGCGGCGTGGCCGATGCGGTGACCAGAGTGTTCGTTGAAGTGGAAGACGCTCGTGCCGCGATCCGCGACGAGTTGGCCGATCTGCTCGCGGCTGACGACGTCGTCGGACCGACCGCGCAACGCACCGCAGACGTGCTCGACACCAGCGGAATGTGGCGGTCACGTGGAATCGAACAGAACGAGTCGACCGGCGGCAAGGCGTTTCGCACTGGACTCACCGGGCTTCGTGGAGCTCAGGGCGGTGTGATGATGCTTGGCATCAGCGGTGGATTCCTGCCCACCGCCGCCGCGGTGTTCGTCGCCTCCAACCCGGTGCTGCTCGGAGCTGGTGCACTCTTCGGCGGTTTCCAACTGATGGAAGATCGCAAGCGGCGGGTCCAACAACGCCGACAGTCGGCCCGAGCGCAGATGCGCCAATTCACCGACGACGTGCAGTTCGAGATGTCCAATGAGCTGACGAAGATCATTCGTGACGTGCAGCGCGGCCTGCGTGACGAGTTCATTGCGCTCATCGGTGAGCTGCAGCAGAGCTGGACCCAGGCCGCCTCGCACGCCGAACAGGCCCTGGCCCGGGGAACCGAGGGGACCACGACGCGACGCGACGCGATCGACGGACACCTCTCCCGGCTCGACGCGATTCGCCATGGTCTGGAGGTGTCGGCATGACCGCTCACGTCGACGTCGTCGCTGCGGTGGAAGCGCTGTGCGACACCGCTCTTCGCATCACCTCGGGCACTGAAATGGAAGGAACCGTCCGCGCCATCCATGACCGTCTGCACGGTCCGCTCCGTGTTGCGCTCGCTGGCCGTGTCAAGGCCGGCAAGTCGACGTTGCTCAATGCACTCGTCGGCGAACGACTCGCCGCCACGGATGCGGGCGAATGCACCCACCTCGTCACCTCGTTCCGCCATGCATCTGGCTACGAGGTCACCGCCGAATTGAGCGACGGCACACATCGAACCCTCTCCTTCCAACGCAACGGCGGTGCGCTCGACGTCGATCTCGGCGACCTGCACGTCGACGACATCGCGCACCTCGACGTGGGGTGGCCAGCCAAGGTGCTGCGCGACATCACTCTGATCGACACGCCGGGCCTCGAGTCACTCAACGACGCCAACTCACGGCGTACTCGCGACTTTCTCGACCACGATGCCACCAACCCAGCGAGCGCCGATGCGGTGATCTACCTGATGCGACACCTGCATCGGTCCGACGCGGATTTCCTCGGATCGTTCATGGATCGCACGGTGGCTGGTGCGTCACCCGTCAATGCCGTCGCGGTGTTGTCGCGTGCCGACGAGATCGGCGCCTGTCGTCCAGATGCGATGGAGTCGGCCCAGCGCATCGCCGGGCGATACGTCGACGATCCCAATGTGTCGACGCTGGTCGCCGACGTC
>JAJCXU010000090.1 GCA_029263275.1 Ilumatobacter sp. | reverse complement strand
CGGTCGACGGGTCGATCGGGAGGAGATCCTCACTCGGTAGCAATGGCTCGTCGTACATCGGCTCACCAGCGGCGTCGAGGCGATACCAGATCGGCACCGGCACACCGAAGAAGCGTTGACGGCTGACAAGCCAGTCGCCGTTGAGGCCCTCGACCCAGTTGTCGTAGCGGTGCTGCATGTGGCCCGGGTACCAGGCCATCTCGGTGCCGCGGTTGACGAGGTCGGCGCGCAGGTCGGTTTCGCGGCCGCCGTTACGGATGTACCACTGACGCGAGGTGACGATCTCGAGCGGGCGGTCTCCGCGCTCGTAGAACTTCACCGGGTGTTGGATCGGCCGCGGCTCGCCGATCAAGATGCCCTGCTCGGTGAGCTGCTCGACCACGGCACGCTGCGCCTGGTTCGGGTACTTGCCCGCGATCAGCGCATAGGCATCTGCGTCGACATCGTGGGGAGCGTCAGGAAGCAGGCGACCGTCGCGGCCGATGATGGCGCGCATCTCAAGGTTGAGTTCGCGCCACCAGGTGACGTCGGTGGTGTCGCCGAACGTACAGATCATGGCGATGCCGGTGCCCTTGTCGGGCTGTGCGAGTTCGTGGGCGCGGACTTCGACCTCTTGGCCGTACAGCGGCACGATCACCTTCGTACCGAAGTGCGGCTTGAAGCGCTCGTCGTCGGGATGCGCCACCAGTGACACGCACGCAGCGAGGAGTTCTGGGCGGGTGGTGTCGATGTCGATGGAGCCGGACCCGTCGGTCTTTTGGAACGGGATCTTGTGATAGGCGGCGGGCCGTTCACGGTCTTCCATCTCGGCTTGTGCGACCGCGGTACGGAAGTCGATGTCCCACAACGTCGGTGCTTCCTGGCTGTATGCCTCGCCGCGCTGGACGTTGCGGAGGAACGCTCGCTGGCTGACGCGGCGGCTGCGCTCGTCGATGGTGGCGTAGTGCTGCTTCCAGTCGACGCTCACGCCGAGGCGCTTGTAGAGTTCCTCGAACACCTTCTCGTCTTGCTCGACGAGTTCGTCGCAGAGTTCGAGGAAGTTGGGGCGGCTGATCGGCACGGCCTGGTGCTTCTTCGGCGGGTCGCCGCGGAAGGGCGGTTCGAACTCCGCCTCGTACGCCTGGCTCGGGTCGCAGCGCACGCCGTAGAAGTTCTGCACACGCCGTTCGGTCGGCAGGCCGTTGTCGTCCCACCCCATCGGGTAGAAGACCTTCTTGCCCTTCATCCGCTGGTAGCGGGCGACGATGTCGGTGTGGGTGTAGCTGAAGATGTGGCCCATGTGCAGCGATCCGCTGACGGTGGGCGGTGGGGTGTCGATCGAGAAGACGTCGTCCCGTACCGCTGACATGTCGAAGGTGTACGTGCCATCAGAGGCCCACTGGTCTGCCCAGCGGTTCTCGATGCCGTCGAGTGTCGGCTTGTCAGGGATGTTCGCCATAAGCGAGCCAGGCTATCCACGCGCCCGCCCCCGCCTGCGGTGAGATGTGAGACCACCTGCTCGCCCTGGAACTCATCGCTGCGGCTGGTTCGTGGGTAGCGATGAGATCTGGGGCGACCAGTCCGCCCGGGAACTCATCGCTGTGGCTGGTTCGTGGGTAGCGATGAGATCTGGGGTGACCTGCGCGCCCGGGAACTCATCGCTGTGGGTGCGAGGGGAAACGGGCGTGGGGAGGCAGATGGGGGAGTCGTAAGATCGGGAGCGTGCTGCACTTGTATGACACTGCATCCCGCTCGACGCGTGAGCTGGCTCTTCGCGAGCCGGGCAAGGTCAGCATTTACCTGTGTGGGCCCACGGTCTACGGCCCCGCTCACCTCGGCCATGGCCGCGCCACGCTGAGCTACGACATCCTGCGGCGCTATCTCGAGTGGACGGGCCTCGACGTGCAGCTGGTCTCGAACATCACCGACATCGACGACCAGATCATCAAGCGCGCCAACAACGAGGATCGCCCGTGGAAGGACATCACCACGAAGTGCGAGGCGATGTGGTTCGAGGCGATGGACGGCATCAACGTCAAACGCCCGACCGACATCCCACGAGCCACCGAGTACGTCGACGAGATGGTGGCGATGATCGGTGAACTCGTCGGCATGGACAAGGCCTACGTGACTGACGACGGCGTGTACATGGATGTGGAGTCGGTCGACGACTACGGCGCGCTCGCGTTCCAGACACTCGATGACATGAAGGCCGGCGGCGGCGATCGAGTCGTGCTCGGTGCCGATCAGAAGCGGCACCCGGCCGACTTCGTGCTGTGGAAGTTCTCCAAGCCCGGCGAGCCGGCGTGGCCGTCACCCTGGGGCGAGGGTCGCCCTGGCTGGCACAGCGAATGTGTCGTGATGAGCCTCGATCTGCTCGGCGAGGGCTTCGACCTGCACTGCGGCGGACAAGACCTGCGGTTCCCGCACCACGAGAACGAGCGAGCCCAGGCTGT
Organism: Ilumatobacter sp.; assembly: GCA_029263275.1. GTDB lineage: Bacteria > Actinomycetota > Acidimicrobiia > Acidimicrobiales > Ilumatobacteraceae > Ilumatobacter_A. The sequence continues at coordinate 1,592 of JAJCXU010000090.1, read as the reverse complement.
CGCTCTCGGCAAGACGTTCGCCAACCACTGGATGCATCACGCCTTCATCGTCGATGGCGAGGGCGAGAAGATGTCGAAGTCGATCGGCAACGTGTCGAACCTGCTCGACCTCATCGAGCACTACGACCAGCGCGCCTACCGACTCGTGTTGCTGCAGTCGCATTACCGCAGCCCGATCACCCTCGACCAGGGCACGATCGATGCCGCGGTCACCTCACTCGATCGCCTCGACGGTTTCGCCGCACGGACCGCGGGTATCGAGGGCGAGCCTGACACTGACGTGATGGCTGCGTTCCGCACGGCGATGGACGATGACCTCGACACGCCGAAGGTGATGGCGCTCGTCTTCGACACCGCTCGTCGCGTCAACGTCGGTCTGGAAGCCGGCGACGACGTGAGCGGACTCGTCGCGGCGGTCAACGAGATCTGCACCGCTCTTGGCCTCGAACTGTCGGCTGGTTCCGACGTGCCCGACGACGTGGCCGCCAAGGCGACGGCGCTCGACCAGGCCCGTGCCGACAAGAACTACGACCTCGCCGACTCGATTCGCAACGAGTTGCAGGCCGACGGCTGGACAGTCGAGACGACCAAGGACGGCACCTCCGTCCGCAAGTGATCAGGCCGTGTTGACGATCGCCGAGATGATCGCCAGCGAGTTGTCGGCCGTGCAGATTTGCAGTGTCGTGATGTGGCCGGTGATGAACGTCGGCGTACCCGTCGGTGCGACGTCGACGTTGCGGATGACGCCGCTGGAGTCGGAGAAGAACGAGACGCTCTGATCGTTGACAAGGGAGCTGACGCCGGTCGTCCCGAAGTTGGCCGGGCCGGGTGTCGAGGTGATGCCCGTGAGGCTGACGCTGCCGTTGCTGGTGCCGGCGGCCGAGGTGTATCTGATCGAGATGCTCGACACTGTCGTGCCGGCCTTCGCCCGAATCGGTGCATAGATGCACTCGCTGTTCGTGGTCCCCGAGTGGTACAGCGTCGACCCGTAGCTCCATCCGGTTGCGGGTACCTCCGCTCCGCCGCCGTCGGTCGCCGTGCGGGCGATCACGAAGTCCGCGGGTTCGGCGCGGAGAATGGTGTCGTCTGGAGCCTGCGCGTTGATCAGCTCTTGCGCGACGGCTCCGACTTGTGAGGCCGTAAGGAAGCTCGAAGTCTCGGCGTTGACGATCTCTTGGGCGACAAGTCGAGTCTGATCTTTGGTGAAGTAGCGGTCGTCGTGGTTGTGGGTCTCGTAGTAGCCGACGACGTCGATGATGATGTCGACCGAGCCGGCGTTGTTGTACGCCTCGAACGTCTGGCTGGCGGACAGGCCGACTGTGACTGCGTTGGGCGCAGGCGGCTGGCCCGGTGTCGGGTTGAGCGAAGAGACTTTGGGCTGCGCGCCATCTGACCAGAACGTGACGAAGGTCGAAGCGGTCGCATCCACGGCGGTCACGTTGAGGAGCAGCGATGTTGCTGCGGCGGAAATCTTGCCGGTGCAGGGGACCCCCGACTGCTGCGCATCGAACGTGTGCGTCTCCGCAGCCCGGAGCGCCAAGCTCCGGGGCCCGACGTTCTCGCTGCCCGAGCGGGTGTCGGCAAGGCGGCAC
>JAJCXU010000089.1 GCA_029263275.1 Ilumatobacter sp. | reverse complement strand
GCGACAGTTGGCCTCCACCCTCACGACGCGGTGAACGGTGTCGACACGATCGTCGACCTCCTCGACACGCCGGGCATCGTCGCCGTTGGTGAAGCCGGCCTCGACTACTACTACGAGCACTCAGAGCGCGACCTCCAGAAGGTCGCATTCGCCGACCAGATCCAGCTCGCGCACGAACGCAAGCTGCCGCTCGTGATTCACACTCGCGACGCCTGGGACGACACGTTCGAGATCCTCGACGCTGAGGGCATCCCCGAGCACACGATCTTCCACTGTTTCACGGGCGGCCCCGACGAAGCGCACCAATGCCTTGATCGCGGTGCCGTTCTGTCGTTCTCGGGGATCGTCACGTTTCCGAGTGCTGCCGACGTGCAGGAAGCGGCCCGGCTCTGCCCGCTCGAATCGATGCTCGTCGAGACCGACAGCCCCTACCTCGCCCCAGTTCCCCAGCGCGGGAAGAAGAACCGGCCGGCATGGGTGCCACACGTCGGCCAGTTCATCGCCGACCTGCGCGATGTGCCCGTCAGCACCGTCGCCACGCAAACGGCCGCGAACACACGCAGGGTACTGCCCGGCATCGCCTGACGGCACCACCCAGATACGCTGTGGAGACGACGTAGCGGGGTCATCACACCGATCGGTGACCCTCGTTGCCGACCGACTGACGACTGACCGTGGCCCTCGACGACACCGATAGACGACGCTTCCTCATCGCGGGGCTCGTGAGTCTGTTGGCACTGCCCGCCCTCTGGTGGTTCAATCGCGACGACCCGTCCAGCGGCCCGAACACTGCATCGGTCGGGGTCGATGTGGGCGGAACACTTGACGGTGAACCACTCGATCAACCCGACGATGCAATCACGATCGAATCATCGATCGGCAGAACGAACCTGCCGAGTGAACCAACAATCCTCGACCAACCGCCGATCTTCCTCGACGGCCCCGCCTCAGCCGTCGGTGGCGTGTCCGAAATCGCGGTCCCGAACGATGACTCGCTCGAGACGATCATCACACGCGCCACCTTTGGTGACTTCTCCGGCACCAACAGGTGTCTCGCTCGCAACATCGACACTGGGCAAGAGATCACCGTGATCAATCTCGACAACAATCGCGCCATCACCTGCCGTGTCAGCCTTGCGCCTGCAACGCAATCCGCTGACTTGGTGTTGCACACCTCGCAATTCGAGACCCTCGCGGACCTCACCGACGCGCCGATCCCCGTTCAGATTCGCCTGTAATTCATCGTGACGCACTCGCGCCCACGCATCCACGAACTCCTCGACCAACACGCGCTCGCACCGCGGCGCGACCTCGGACAGAACTTCGTCGCTGACCCCAACACCGTGCGACGCATCGCCGATCTCGCCCGAGTCGGACCTGGCGATCGAGTCGTCGAGATCGGCGCAGGCCTCGGGTCACTGACTCTTGCCTTGGCCGACACCGGCGCCGATGTAACCGCACTCGAAGTCGACCGCGGCGTCGTGCCGGTCCTGCGCGAGGTCGTCGCCGAACGACCCAACGTCGAGGTGATCGAAGGCGACGCAATGCGACTCGATTGGAACGCAACACTCGACCCAGCTCATCGATGGGTCCTCGTTGCCAACCTCCCATACAACGTGGCAACGCCGCTCGTGTGCGACCTCCTCGACGAAGTCCCGCAAGTGCACCGCATTCTGGTGATGGTCCAACGTGAAGTCGCCGAACGATTCGCCGCCAAGGCCCGCACCTCCGGGTACGGAGCGGTGAGCGTCAAGGCCGCCTACTGGGGCACTGCTCGAATCGTCGGGCATGTGCCAGCGACCGTCTTCGTGCCGCGACCCAACGTCGAGTCCGCGCTCGTCGAAGTCACTCGCCACGACCCGATGCCGGCCCACCTCGCTGCAGCCGACCCCGAGCAGCTCTTCGCCCTCGCGAAGACGGCATTCGGCCAGCGTCGCAAGATGCTGCGCAAATCGCTGAGCGGCGTGGTCGGAGCCGACCAGTTCGAGGCGGCCGGAGTCGTCGGAACAGCGCGGCCCGAGGAACTCGATGTCGATGCATGGGTCCGTCTGTCCGGAGTCGTACATGGCTGAGCCGGGCACGGCAGTGTCACTGCGGGCCCACGCGAAGTTGACGTTGACGTTGAAAATGGCGGGCGTCCGCGACGATGGCTACCACCTCATCGACGCCGAAATGGTCAGCCTCGACCTGCACGATGTCCTCACGTTCGACCGCGCTCAGACTGGCCTCTCGGCAACAGGCCCGTTCTCTGCTGGCGTCCCGACCGACGGCTCCAACCTCGTCGCTCGGGCGCTCCGACTCGGCGAAGCAACCGCGCATGTCACGATCGACAAGCACATTCCGCACGGCGGCGGACTCGGCGGCGGCTCGACTGATGCAGCGACGGCGCTCCGATGGTCTGGCTACGAGGTCGATGCCGCCTCGCTCGCTCGCGCCGCCGAACTGGGCGCCGACATCAGCTTCTGCCTGGTCGGTGGCCGCGCGCACGTGACTGGCATCGGAGAAGTGATCACACCACTCCCCCACATCGACCGCACGGTGACACTCATCATCCCTCCGCTGGCCGTCAGCACTCCTGCGACATATCGCGCATGGGACGACCTCGGCGGACCAACGGCAGACGGGCCAAACGACCTCGAGCCCGCGGCCATCGCAGTCGAACCCCGGCTGGCGTGGTGG
>JAJCXU010000088.1 GCA_029263275.1 Ilumatobacter sp. | reverse complement strand
CATCAAGCAAAGTGATCTGAAAGAGCTGGAAAGCAAAGTCGCCACGTTCGGTGAGCCGGCCGCAAAAGATGTCGATAAGTTCCGCAATGCTTGCCAATCGGCAAGTAGTATGCTCGAGCGCGTCGTCAACGGAGAGACGGTGTTGCGCACGGTGACCGACGTCCGGTGGTACGACATCATTGGATCCTTCGTCTACTACTCACACTTCATCGTGCCACCCGTGGCAATCGGCGCGCTGTGGCTCATCAATCGACATCAGTGGGTTCGGTACATGCGGCGCTTCGCCACCTTGCTGTTCGGCGCGTGCGTGATGTTCATCCTGGTGCCGACTGCACCGCCGTGGATGGCCGCGGGCGGCAAGAATCGGGTCGGTCTCGACCTCGATGCGCTGCCGCCCCTCTCGCGCTCCACCGGATCAGGGTGGCGCGACGTCGGCCTCGGGAGCTTCGTCGAAGCCTGGGACACGGGCCGCGACTGGGCCAACCAGGTTGCAGCGATGCCCTCGTTGCACTCGGCATTTGCGCTGTTCATCGTCGTGTTCTTCTGGCCCTGGATCAACCGCCGTTGGGTCCGAGTGGCGATGCTTGCCTACCCGATCACGATGGCCGTGGCGCTCGCCTACTTTGCCGAGCACTACATCGTCGATGCACTCGTCGGGTGGGTGCTCGTCGGCACATCGTTCTGGCTGTGGAATCGCATCGAAACGCGACTCGCGGCACGGGCCGACGACGTCGATGGCGACCCGCCCGATGCGTCGGGTGACGCCGACCTCACACAGGCAACGGCAACGGCCGCTCAGGCGGTGCCGACGGCGACCGGCTGAGCCGACGAGTCGTACGAGGCGATGGTGGCCTCGATCTGTTCGGACAGCGGCGTTGCTTCGAATCCGAACGTCTCGGTCGTGTCGGTACTGTCGAGTTCGAAGCGTGCGGTGAACTGGTACAGCATCTCGCCAATCTCGCGGATCGGCTTCGAGAACAGGCCAGCGACCTTGAGGAGGAGGTTCGGCATCGGCTTCACCGTGGCCGGGCCGTGCCCTGCGACTCGACTCACCTCGTCGGCCATCTGCTGAACCGACATGGGCGGAAGTGTCGGAACATGCCACGCCAGACCGAGTGCGCGGTCATCGGTGCCGAGTACCACGAGGGTGTCGCAGACGTCGTCGACATAACTCCAGCTGTGCGCGACGTCGGACGCTCCCACGACCGAGACCGACTGACCGGCGATGAGTTTCGGCATCACGCGGTCGCCGAGGTGACCGTTCTGGCCGAGGCCAGGACCGTAGTAGTCCGACGCTCGCGCTTCGGTCACCCGAACCGTGCCGGCCTCGTGCGCTGCCAATGCCTCAGCCCACATCTGCGCCCTGATGGCCCCCTTCTTGGACGGTGGGTCGAGCGGGTCAGTGGTTCGCATCGGCGAACTGTCAGCGGCGTACACGTAGAGGTTGCTCATCGTCACGAGACGTGCGCCGGTTGCCTCGGCGGCGCCGAGCAGGCTGGCCGCAAGTGGCGGCCAGTCGGTGGCCCAGCGGTGATACGGCGGGTTCGCACAGTTGTAGATGGCGTGCGCTCCGGCTGCGATCTTGGCGAGTCGTGCCTGGTCAGCGGCATCGGCTGCGACCAATTCGATGCCCGGATGCTCGGGGCCCGATCCCGAGCGGGTGACGACGATGACCTGATGGCCTGCGTCGGCGAGCCGCCGAGCCGTTCCACTGCCGATCGGTCCGGCGCCGACGATGACGTGGGTTGCTGAGTTCTTCATGTTGTGCTCCATGTTCAGATGACGTTGATGTCAGGCGGTTGGAAATTGAGAGCAGTGCTCTCTGTTCTCAGTATGGAGCGACCGAGATCGAAAAGCAAGAGCAGTGCTCTTGTTTGTGACATGTGTTCTCGATTCTGGACGGGAGGCCACTGAATCCAGCACAATGCAGGGATGCCGGATCCCTGTGCGACACACGCAGCCGACCAAGCGCCTCAGGGCGTCCGGGCTCGAGCGCGAGCACAGCTGCTGGCCGACGTGTCCCGCATCGCTCGCGAACACCTCGCTGAATCCGGCGCCCCGGGGCTCTCGGTCCGGGCCATCGCGCGAGAACTCGGACTTGCCTCATCGGCGCTCTACCGCTACTACCCGAGTCGAGATGCGCTGCTGACGCAGCTGATTGTCGAGTCCTACAACGAACTCGGTGATGCAGTCGAGACCGCTGAGGCCGCGTGTGATCGAGCCGACATCGCCGGCCGGTATCGCGCTCTGGCTCACGCGACCCGTTCGTGGGCGCGTGCGAACCCGAACGAGTATGCGCTGATCTACGGCTCACCCGTTCCGGGCTACGCCGCGCCTCAGGACACCGTCGACCCGGCAACTCGAGTTGTCACGGTGCTCGGCGACATCCTCGCCGACATCAGCCCGGACGGCCTCCCGCTCCGCCTGGCCGAGCAGATGCCGGCGTCGCTGCAGGCTCAACTCGACGCGATACCGACCCCACTCGGCGGCGACTTCGATCGCGAGGTGCTGCTGCTCGGAGTCACCGTCTGGGCGAAGCTCTTCGGCATGGTGAACTTTGAGTTGTTCGGCACGTTCAACACGGTGTTCGACGACGCCGACGCGCTGTTCGCCGCCAGCATCGATCTCGATCTCGCTGCGCTGGGCGTGACCTGACCTGACCTACAAGAGGCCCGCGTAGGCGCCGCCGTCGACGTGGAGCTGCAGACCCGTCGTGAATTTCGCTGGCTCACTCGCCAGGAAGGCGACATGTGCGCCGAAGTCGTCGGCGGTGCCGAGGCGCATCGAGGCGAGTTGATCGACGCTGTAGAGCACGTCGAGGCGAGGCGTTCGGTGGACTCCCGGCTGCAGGGTGTTCACCGTGACGCCCTGGTCGGCCACCTCGAGAGCCAGCGTCTTGAGGAACGCTGTCGCTCCCGCTCGAGCCGTGTTCGACAGGATCAAGTTCGGCGCTGGCTGACGCACCGACAGCGACGTGATCGCGACGATGCGTCCCCACTGCTGATCGAGCATCGCGGGCACCGCCGCCTTGCACATCGCGACGATCGAGAGCAGGTTCAGCTCGAGCGCCGCCGGATATGCATCGAGGTCGGTGCTCTCGAAATTCCCGGGCGGTGGTCCGCCCGCGTTCGGCACGAGGATGTCCACGCCACCAAGCGCGACTCGGGCCGCGTCGACGAACCCGGTCGCTCCGTCGGGCGTCGACACATCAGCCACGATCGCCACGCAGTCGTGGCCGACCGCCGCGGCAGCTGCTTCGAGCCGGTCCTCATCACGCCCACATATTGCGACCTGCACACCTTCGGCTGCCAGCGCTGTCGCTGCTCCGAGGCCCAGCCCCGACGATCCAGCAGCCACAGCAGCACGACGCCCATTGATTCCGAGATCCACCCCCCGACCGTACCAAGCCTCCCTATTCCGAAATTCGTGCCGCTCACGCCCTCACAGGGCACTCTTGCCACATATTTCCGGAGACGGTTCAGAAATTCGTGCCGAAGGTGCCCTCACGAGGCAGTCTGGGCACGAATTTCGGAGAGGGGTTCTGGACAGGGAGGGAGAGGGAGAGTCAGTCGGTGCGGACGTCGGCGAATTGGTCGCGGAGTTCGCGTTTGAGGATCTTGCCACTCGGGTTCCGGGGCAGTTCCGTCACGAACTCGACCGCCTTCACTGCCTTGAACGGTGCGAGCTTGCCCTTGCAGAACTCGATGACCTCCTCGACGGTCAGCGAGTCGTCACTCACAACGACTGCAGCGAGCGGCGACTCGCCCCACTTGCCCGAGGGCACCCCGATGACGCCTGCATCGGCGATCTTCGGGTGCGCGAGGAGCACGCTCTCGATCTCGGCCGGGTACACGTTCTCCCCACCGGAAATGAGCATGTCTTTGACGCGGTCGACAATGGTGACGAAGCCGTCGCTGTCGATCGTGGCGATGTCACCCGTGTGCAGCCAGCCATCGACGAGCGCTTCCGCTGTCGCGTCGGGACGGTTCCAGTAGCCCACCATGATGTGTGGGCCCTTGACCAGCACCTCGCCCGATTCGTCCGGCGTGCAATCGGTGCCATCCTCGTTGACGACACGCACCTCGGTGAAATAGAACGCCCTGCCGGTCGAGCCGGCGCGAACAATCGCGTCTGCGGAGCTGATCAAGCAGGCCGGGCCACCCGTTTCGGTGAGGCCGTAGACCTGGTGGATCTCGATGTCGAGCGCGTTGTACTGCTCGATCAGCGTCTTGGCCACTGGAGCAGCACCGCTCATGCACCAGCGCAGCGAGCTCGCGTCGTGCTGTTCGGGATCCCGCACCGCGAGCATGAACTGCAGCATCACCGGCACCATCAGCGTGATCGTGATCTTCTCGTCGCGGATCAGTTCCCATGACTGGAGCGGGTCGAAGGCCTTGAGGACCGTGATCGAACATCCGCCGTAGATGCAGCACAGCACCGGGTTCAGCGCACCGACGTGGAACATCGGCAAGGAGATGAGATAGCGGTCGCCTGACTCGAAGTCGGCAGTCGCGACCGCCGTGAGGATCGACCACAGCACCGTGTCGTGGGAGTGCATGACTCCCTTCGGGAGGCCGGTCGTCCCGCTCGTGTACATGATGAACATGAGGTCGTCGCCAGAACCACTGGCCTCCGGCTCGTCAGCGGGCGCCGCTGACATCCAGTCGTCGTATCCGATTGCTCCGTCGATGGCGTCACCGCCTACCTGAAT
>JAJCXU010000087.1 GCA_029263275.1 Ilumatobacter sp. | reverse complement strand
GACTCGGCGGCCCCGGGCATGAACGGCTCGAGTTCATTCGGGTCGCCCACGCCGTAGCGACCCGTCGCCACTTCGTACCCCTTGACGATGTGTTCCTCGGTGACCTCGTCACCGGTTTCGGCATTGACCTTGCGATAGCGAATCCGTGCCATGTTGCGCTCGTCGAGCTGGTTGAACGACACGCTCTGCTTGCGCACAGCATGGAAGAGCTTGACGGGGATTGCGATCAATCCAAACGAGATCGTTCCACTCCACACCGGCCTGGCCATGCCGCCAGTGTGGCACAGCCCCTCCGCGGCTCGACGGTGACCGGCTCCGGTCGCTGTACGGTCGGCCGTGTGACTGCGTGGTACGAGATCTGTGAGTGGAACGACCAAGACGTGCGACGAACGTTGGACCACGTCGACGATCTCATGGCGCTCTGGCTCAGCGGCACTGATGCGAACGCCAACGCCCAGATTCGCGATGCGACCGACACGATCGGCGCGATCTCCGAGCAGTGGCGTACCAGTGACGAACCGGCGGAACTCACGGTGACGTTGTGGCGAGCCCTCACCGCCATCGGCGCGGCCCGAGACGACGCTCCGCACCGACACAGCGGCAGCGTGGCGCAGATCAACAGCTCAACGGGTGGAGTTCCCAAGGCAGCGATTCCATCGGCCTCGATTGGCTGGAGAGGTGTCGACGGCGACGTCCAGGGAACTCGTCTGCACCACGGCCGACCCTGGCAAGCGCTCTGCCTGTGGAGCGCCGACGTGATCGAGGAATTCGCTGCCGCCGGCCATCCGGTCACCGCCGGCGGTGCGGGCGAGAACCTCACGTTGCGCGGCGTGGATTGGGCTGGCCTGCGCGCTGGCACCGTGCTCGAGATCGGTGCGGTTCGATGTCAGCTCACCGCACCTGCGGTGCCGTGCTCGAAGGTGGCGCCGAACTTCGTCGACCGCGACATGTCGCTGATCGACCACGACCTCCATCCCGGTGCAAGCCGGTGGTACGCAGCGGTTCTCCAGCCCGGTTCGATCACGACCGGCGATGCCGTCATCGTCAGCCCGTCATCCGACTGACGCGCCCGACTGACGGCGGCGCCACGTGTGGGCGGGTCAGGTCTGGTCGAGTACGGCGCGAGCCACGATGTCGGTGCCGAACGCCGTGAGAATCGCCAAATACAACAAGCCAGTCGCCGCCATCACCGCGGAGTAATACCGCTCCTTCAGCGCCGCCTTGGTGACCATCACCAGAACGATCGTAGTGATCGCGCACGTCCCCCACATCCAGCCCAGCAGTCCGCCCCAGCCGTCATCGACGGTGCCAAGCCACACGCTGATCATCCCCGTCGGCAGCAACAGGGCGGCGACTTCAAAGGGCCACAGCCAGGCCAGCGCGTCGACCATTTCGTTGAGCAACTTGCGCGGCAGGCCAGGCTGCGTCAGATACCAGTGACCAAGCAACATGCCATCGCTGATCGAGCCGATGAACGCTGCCCCGATCAGGGTGCGCAACAGTGCGACGACCACGGTGCCGGTTGCTGAGTCAGCAGCCGCATCGATCGATGCGGCGATCAGCCCGACGTATCCGATGATCGCCGGGACGAGGTCGAGCACCGGGTTGAACTCCGTGCCCGTGCGCACTGGAGCTGTCTCGGGCGACCGTTCAATGCCCGTCATCTCCGCGACTCGTTCCGACCGGCGGTCGAATTCCGCGTCATGGCCGCTGACGCCCGCGTCCTTCTGAACGATGGAGACGATGAGGGCGAACAGGCACGCGGCGGCGACCAGCGCCGACGATGCCTCGCGAATCGGGTTACTCCCGAAGGACAACCCGGCGGCGAGTGCTCCGAGCGCGAAGCAGAGGTAGACGCCGCGCAACAACCATCCGTAGCCGACGGAAATGATGCGCCGACGGGTGGTGAACCAGCAGAAGAGCATGCCGCCAGTGGCCCACTGCAGCAGCACGGTCGCAGCGTCGAGGCGGATCACGGTTCGGGAGGGTAACGGCGTACGCTGACCGCGCCATGGCAACTCCCCAACGTACGGGCACCTGTCGCGCTCGTCACATCGTTCGTTCGGCCATCGTGGCGCTGGCACTCGCAGCGACGACGACGAGCTGCTTCACCGGCGAGCGACCCAGCTTCGGGTGCGGCGCCGGCGAATCAATGGGTCGGACCGAGATCGATGACGTCCTGAGTCGACTCGAGTGTGTGGCCCCCGCCACCTTCACCGCTGAGTACACGATTCTCACCCGGCTGGGCGACATCGACTCCGCTGCCAAGGTCGTTCAGGCATCGTCAGGCCGACGCTCGATCACGATCAACGACGTGCGGTACGTCTACGACAACGGCCGGACGGCCACCTGCGACCTGGCCACCGACACGTGCGAGGCGGTCATCAACGAAGCGCGCACCAGCGACGTGCTGCTGACCAGCGAGTTCTACGCACAGGCGATGGCCAGCCGCCTTCGCGTCGACGCAGAGCGGCGAATCGGTGATCCAGTCGCCTCCGAAATGGAATTGGGCGGCCAACCGGCGTTGTGCGTGGCCGTCCCGGTCAGCGGCGGCACCAAGACCTACTGCGCGCTCGAATCAGGCGCACTCGCTCGGTTCGATGGAAGCGACCTCTTGATCGAGCTCACGGGCTACTCCCCGACCCCGGACGAAGCCGCCTTCGACACCTGAGGCAGGCCGGCACCTGGCCGTCAATCATCCCCGGCGGGATCGATTCGTCAGCTCACCTGGAACGTGTCGACGATCAGCTGACGGATACCAGGCTCATCGGAAGGATGCACGAGGAGCACCATCGCATAGAGCGACTCGTCGGCCGTCGTCCCTCCGAACAGACGCACATCAAGCCCGTCGGTGCCACACTCGAAGGTCCGCTCCTGTCCGTTGTAGATGCCGTCGTCATAGTCGTCCTTGTCGACGGCCACACAGCCGACCTCGAGGAGGTCGGACTCGAACTCGAGGACTCGCCCGACGAATCCACCATCGCGGAAGCCACCTTCGCCGCGGAGCACGAGTACGCCTGGCGCCACCAGTTCCGAGAACGCGGCGATGTCGGGTGAGACCACGAATTGCGAGCGTCCGCTCCGGACCGGCTCGTCGGTCTCAGTCCAGCCGGCAGGCACCGAGAGCCCGATCGTCACATCTTCGTTGGTCACCGGCGAGCCAGCAACGGCCTCCACTGGCTCGTCAGGCTCGATCGTCTCGCCGATTGCCTCAGCGGCGACGGCGACCGCATTCCTGGACTGCTCGTCCAGCGTCTCCCCATCAGCTCCACACGCCTGGATGAGGAAGGCCTGCAGTGAATTCCGGGTCTCGGTGAATCCCTGCACGCTGGCGATGACCGACTCGGGATCGGACAGCTCTCCAATCCGGCTGCCGTCGTATTCGATCTCCTCGAATGCAGGAATGAGCACGGCCAGATCGTCCCGCGCCGCTGTCGGCTGGATGGCGAACTCCTCCGATGGCGAAGTGTCGATCGCCAGCGGCGCCAGGACGGCGAGCGCGGCGAAGAGTTGTTGGGCCGTACCGACCTGCTCGTCGGTGACAAAGTCGAGTCCCTTGGCCGCGACGTAGAACGATCGACTCGATTCGCAGAACGGCGCGAGCTCCACCGGCATCTCGAGCGGACCGGTGTCGGTCTGCACGGTGACCATGGCGCCTGAAGCCCACTCGGGCAGATCCGGCTGCGGTGGGTCGGTCGCCGGCGGTTCGGTCACTGGGGGCTCGGTCGGCGGTGGCTCGGTGACGGCGGGCTCGGTCACGGGGGGCTCGGTCGGCGGAGTGGTGTCGGTCGGAGTCGTCTCGACCACATCGTCTGGATCAGTGGCATCTGTGGCGACAGGGTCTGCACTGCCACCACAGGCGGCGAGGAGGCCGATCGCGAGGGCGAGGCCTGCAGTTGACTGAGTGCGCTTGTTCACTCGATCACTGTCTCAATGACCCGTGAACGAAGCGTGAACCACACCAGGTGCACCGCTGACGAGCACCGCCGCGTCACGTGTTGACGCCGCCAACTCCTGCCAGATGCCGAACGATCGGCCACGCTCCGCTGGTGGTGTTCGACAGCACGCTGTACGCCGAGCCGTCAGGCGAGCGTGTCGAGCGAAACGAGGCGCCGGCGTCCATACCTTCCATCGTCATCTTGTCGGGCTCGATGTCGAGCCACATTCCCATCCCATATCGAGCGTTGGGCACCGGTGGGGCAGTCATCGTTGTCAGCATGTCGTCGCCGAGACGCCCCTCGGCCAGAGCAGACCAGAGTCGGTGCACATCTTCGACGGTCGTGAAGACGCCGCCATCGCCGAACCCGACAACCGGCAGGTGCAACACATTCGTGCGCAGGCCATCCGCGTCGAGGTATCCGACGGCGGCGTCGCCGGGCAGCGTGTCCATGCGAAGGAACTCGGTGTGGGCCAATCCGGCTGGAACGCTGACGCGCTCGGCAATGGCTTCGGAGTAGGGCATTCCCGCCGCTC
>JAJCXU010000086.1 GCA_029263275.1 Ilumatobacter sp. | reverse complement strand
CTCAAGAAGACTCGGCCGTCAGCGGTGCGGTTGAAGACGCTGATCCCGGGCATCTCTTCACCGAAGGCGGGCAGTGTCCCGAAGTTGTACCGACCGCTCCCGTCTGCGACTGCTTCCGGTGTGTAGCTCACGCCCATGTCGAAGTTGAACGTGCTCTCGGACGACGAGTACCAGGGGAACTGCCATCCCATTCGTTCCCGGTATGCATTGATCTCGTCGAGTGGCGCCCGCGAGACGGTCACCAGGGTGGTGTCGCGAGCGGCGAGATGCATGTCGGTGCCGTTGTAGTTGTCTGCCCAGAATGAGCACGACGGGCACCCTTCCTCCCAGCCCGGTCCCAACATGAAGTGGTACATCAGCAGTTGACTGCGCCCGTCGAACATGTCCGCCAACGTGTGGACGCCGGCATCGTCTCGGAATTGATACGTGCCATCGACTTCGACCCACGGCAGTTCACGCCGTTGTCGACTGAGCTCGTCGCGTTGCCGCGTGAGTTCCTTTTCCGCAACGAGGTGCTCGAGTCGAGCAGCCCGCCACGTGGCTTGGTCGACGATGTCGGGTTGGCCGGTACTGGTCATCGTGTCTCTGTTTCCGTTCGGTTGAAGTGCCGGTTGACGGGCGGCGACTCAGGGCTTGCGGCCGAGGTAGGCGAGCAAGCGATCGGGCGCACTGGCGTCGTCGCCGGTCGCGACGACGCTATGGAATCGGTCGCCCTCACGCGGGGCCTCCGGGATGGCCTGCTGTGAGAACTCGAGCAAGCCGGCGCACAGTTCGGCGTCCAGCTGTGCGTCCTGACCGGTCGATTGGGCGATGTCCCAACCGTGGACGTAGGCGTCGAGCATGTTGATCGTGATGCCGACCATGCCCGGGAACTGGTTGTCGCCGAGGGACACGACTGAATCGAGTTCGCCGCGAGCGGTCCAGGCGCTGACGTTGTCGGCTGAGAGTGCCGCCATCGTTGCCCCCGGATTCGTGCCGAGATCGAAGTCGTCCGGGTCGCCGGCGACTGGCTCATTGCGGGCCCCGTTGCGGAAGTTGGCCATCACGCCTGCGGTGTGCGTGACGAGTTGGCGCACATTCCACTTCGAGCACGGGGTGGCCTCGTCCCACTGATCGTCGCTGATTCCTTGCACGAGTCGAGTGGTGTTGGCCAGGGCCTTGTCGAGTGCGGCTGCTTGTTCCATGTGTGGTGCTCCTGTTTGTTGGGTGCCATCCGGGGTGGGTTGCACTGGGCGTGGTTGCTTGGTTTCCGTCAGTAAGGTAAGCAGACGCTAACGTAAGCGTCAACTAACATGTCGAGATTCCGACGATACGATCGCCGAACCGGGCGCCACGCCCAATCCGCCTCGTCGCGTACCCCAAGCACAGTGAAGAGGGAGCAGCAATGGATGCAGCAGCACGAGCTGTCGCCGAACCGACTCGTCGCGAGATCCTGCACCTCGTCAGGCACGACGAGCGGACGGTCAGCGACATCGCAGAACACTTCGACATCACTCGGCCGGCAATCAGCCAGCACTTGCGTGTGCTCGCCGACGCGGAGTTGGTGACCGTGCGCAACGAAGGCACCCGCCGCTACTACCGGGCTCGACCCGAGGGGCTCGCCGAGCTCACCGACTGGATGGCGGGCTTCTGGACGTCGTCGCTGCAGTCATTGGCCATCGAGGTCGAACGGGAACAGTGGAACGCCCGCAAGAAGAAGCAAAGGAAGGCGCAACGATGACCAACCATCCGCACGACTCCGCTTCAGAGGAGCAAGCCGGCGACGGTGATGCGCTCGTCATCGTGCAGCGAATCGCCGCACCGCCCGAGGCAGTTTTTCCGTTCCTCGTCGAGCCCGAGAAGATGCTCCGCTGGATGGGCACCCGCGCCGAAATCGAGCCGAAGCCCGGCGGACAGTTCTGGCTCAACGTCAACGGAACCGACATCGCCATCGGCAGCTACACCGAAGTCGATCCGCCGCGTCGTGTGGCATTCACCTGGGGCTGGGAAGGCAGCGCCGACGTGCCGCCCGGTTCGACGACCGTCACCATGACGCTGTCCGCCGACGGGGACGGCACGATCGTCGAGCTACGTCACACTGGGCTTCCCGCTGGGGCAAGCGGTTCGCACAACGACGGCTGGAGTCACTACCTGCCGCTCCTCGCGGACGCAGCTGGTCAGCCGACCTGAAGCGGAGCGTCTTGGGCGCGACCCGCAACGTTTTCGCGATTCCTTGTCGGGGCTTTGACCCCGGCTGACGAAGCATCGCCACAGTCGCTGCATGACCCCTGGTGCACGTCTCGACCGCCACGACTCCGGCCCGCACGACTCGCAGGATCAGTCTGCGCGGCCCAAAGACGAGCGGCGGATGAACACCGCCGTACTGCTTCTCCCCGTCCACCTGTTCTTGATCGTCGGTTGGGGGCGGGCAGCTGCCGAGAAGGTGATCGATCCGCGGTGGTGGACGAGTCAAGCTCTTCGCGAGTTCCTCGCAGCGCAGCGTCCGCACATGTTGCCGTGGTTTGGCTGGCTGTCTGACAACCTCCTGGTCCGGTTTGCGCCGCAGGTCGCGATCACCGTGTTGGGCATGCAGATCGGCATCGTGATCTGCCTGGTCACCAATCACCGAGTCCGTCAGGCGCTCTGGGCGGGGGTCGTGCTCAACGTTTGTTTCACGATGGCCGGCAAGGTCAACCCCTCCGCGTTCTACCTCGTGATGCAACTCACGATGCTGTTCGCGCTGAGTCGATCGATCTCCAGAGAGGTCGCCCTGCGCCGCGCCGGGATCTGGTTGTCGATCGCTGCCGTCGTCCTCCCATTCGCCGAGACCGTCCACCCTCGAGACGTGATCGACGACCCCGCATTGATGCTTGCATTCGTGGCCTCCCTCGCGGCGGTCACGACGCTCGCTCGGTCGATTCCGATCGACGAGATGGTGGCGATGGCTGAGCGCACCGCGGTCGGTCGATCCGCCGTCGAGCAGCTTCGACGGCGGGTTGGCTTTCCGGGCGGAACTGAACAGAATCTCAAGAAAGCGGTGGTTGACGCCGATAGCTCAGGCAATGGGTGGGACCGATACGAGCGCGACTGAGTCACGCGCCGCGGCAATGCGTGAGGCCTTCTCGGGTCCGGAGGATCGGTACATCGAGCTTCCTGTCTCGCCACGCGACCCGATGATCATCGCCCGCGTCATCTCGGTGCTTGCTCTCGCAATGCTCTCCCTCAGTTTCGACGAAGGCGCCGTATCGGCACGGATCGCCATCTTGTTGGTCGGCGTCGCCGCGGTACAACCGGCGCTTCCATTGTTCTGGGGATTCCAGCGGTCGTACCGGCAAGCCCAGATGCTGGCCGACATCGCGGCTTTCGCCCTCCTCGTCGCAATCGCCCCGCAGTACTACTGGATCTGCG